>NZ_FR883081.1:0-646 GCF_000435115.1 Bacteroides sp. CAG:633
CGTTGCAGGTGAAGAACTGCCACAGGAGGGTCCATCGTTTCTTATTCTTTCCGTTTGGCCGCATGCAGCAGTTATTTCAGCAGTCCCAGCTCGTTGATGAAGATGAAGGCGATGCCTATCGGGGCAATGTACTTCAGGATGAAGGCCAGCAACAGACCGATCTTGACGGTGCCGTTGTTGGTGAACTCGCCCCGCATAATCTTCTTGTCCAGATACCAGCCACTGAAGAGAGCGATGAAGAATCCGCCCAGCGGCAGCATGATTTTGGCTGTCACGAAGTCGAAGAGGTCGAACAGCGTCAGTCCGAACAGGGTGTATTCCTTGCCCACACCCAGCGACAGCGAGCAGAGCGCGCCGAGCACGATGCAACCGGCGGTGACCAGACGGGCCGCCTTGCTGCGCGTCATGTTGAACTCTTCGTGCAGATAGGCCGTCACCACCTCGTGCAGCGAGATGGTAGAGGTGAGCGCCGCCAGCGCCAGCAGCACGTAGAACATGATGGACAGGATGATGGCCAGCCAAGGCAGTCCGCCAAAGGCTTGCTGGAAGACGTTGGGCAGGGTGATGAACAGCAGGCTGGGACCGGCATCGGGCTGTATGCCCACCGAGAAGGCGGCGGGGAAAATGATGAGGCCCGCCAGTATGG
>NZ_FR883082.1:0-2385 GCF_000435115.1 Bacteroides sp. CAG:633
TAGCGAGCCCCGCCGCTGTCCTTCCCGCCGCGGGTTACGACGTAGTCTATTTCGATGCCTTTGCGCCCGAAAAGCAGCCGGAAATGTGGGACGAGTCCGTCTTTCGCCGCCTCTTTGCCGCCATGAGTCCCGACGGCATCCTCACTACTTACTGCGCCAAGGGGGTAGTCCGCCGTCTGTTGCAATCCATCGGATTCACAGTAGAGCGTCTGCCCGGCCCTCCGGGAGGAAAAAGAGAGATACTGCGGGCCAGAAAATCAGCCGCCCTGTAAGCACGGAAAAGGCCCCCATTTTTTCCCAGTTAGGAAAAAATTACTGCCCAGTTAGAGAAAAATATTTTCCTAACTGGGGAAAAAATATACCCAAACTGAATCTTCTACCCTTCCCCCTTTCACTTCCGATAACAGATCAGGACAGGATTCGTCTCTTCGTCCAACCGGCTTAAGGCGGTTTTATCGTCCGGCTGACACGTAATTTCTCCACTCTTCAGCATCCCTACAAAACGGCTGACTTCCATCGGATGGATGTAGAAATAGACATTCTCGTCGTCTTCCCAGACGGGTATCGGGACGACGGACTGATCCATCAACTTGGGCGAAACCTTGTCGTGCAAGAAGATACCGACACGACATTCCTGCGTCTTCTTGTCATAAATGAAGTGATTGAGGTAATTCCCCCGAGAGAAAAAAAACAGTATAAACCGCTCGCCTTCAGTATAGTGTTGGATGTTGTGCACGCCTCCCAACCGGGTCAGCGACTTCAGGATGTCTTTCTCGCCGCTACGCTCCGCGTGCTCTTTCACCGCCGCGCTGGTGGGACGGTCCTGGTAGCTGAACGACAGATAAGGATAGATGCCGTTCTTCCCGATTGCCAAGACACTGTCCGAGGCAAGGTGTTTGAAGCGTATGCCGACAGAAGTCTTGCTGAAAAAGCTTTCTCCGGTGAAATAAGTGTCCGAATGATAACCCCGGTTGTATGCGTCCTTCGATATCCATTTGTTGACAACTTGTGCAGCACTGTCCAACTCCTGTACGAGGTACGAAGGCGACGTGCCGGGAAAATAGACATCTGCGTATATCCGGTTACCGTCGATGCCTATATAACGGCTCCGGGCATTCTGCTGTTGCTTCAGCGTGACCGCATGACTAAACTTCATGTCGGGCAATCCGTAATACAGAATGCACTGCTTCCTGCTGTCGAAGATGTAGAACTGGTCTCCCGCTATGCCGCAATCCGTTGGCGCCACATACTCGGACGGGCCTTCTCCCCTACTGCCGACCATACCGATATAGCTGCCGTCCTTACGGAACATAAGTACCGACCTGGCCATGACGCCATCCAAAACGAAGATGGTATCTCCCTGCATACAAAGCTGGTTGATGCGCCCCAGCAGGGACTCACGGGTGGTCTCCAGCGGAATATACCGCACATCTTTGAAGAAAGCAGACAGAGGCATCTGCTTTTCGTATGCAATGGAATCCAAATCGACAGTCAGCACATCCTGACCGGGTAGAACAGACGATATACCTATTTCTTCCTGAACAACAGGCTTTTGCTTCGATCCTTGACAGGAGATGAAGCATAAAGCAGTCAAAAGAAAAACAACTTTGTAGGACATAAAGATACTATTCTTTTAAGTAAAACCTATCAAAAGGAATTTAAAACAAAATACAAATAAGAGACCTATTACGTCAGCACGTTATTCCTTCAACTTCTGAATAATAACAACCGGATTGGATTCCTCGTCCATCTGGCGGAACTTCTTGAACATGCTACGTACATATTCGGAATGGAAATCGCGTTCGTCATAATTCCAATCCGCAAGTTCGCCCTCCAAACACCATGCATCCATCGCACGATACGATATCATATATCCGTCCTGCATGTATAGCTGACGGGGCGAACAAGCCAATCCTCCCAGATATTTGTTATACAGCTCATGTGTCGTATTCACTTTACCGGTTTCCCTGTCGTAAATGCTTATCATCTTACCTTTTGCATCTGAATATGAAAAGAGGAGACGCTTCTCTGATTGTACCATCCATTCTATTCCTGTGATATAGTTATCGCGTATGGCTGTTTTCAAGGCAGTCGCTCCATCGGCTTTGATGTATTGCTCGGGCAACCGTCTGTCTCCGAAATCCACTTTATAGACAGCACCCACTTCCCCTTCTTTTACACCGTATAGAACATCAAAAGGCCAAATGGTAAACATGGCTTCATCGGCGGAAGCACTGGTGTATCTGTCAATTCCCCAACCAGTATTTCCAGGATCATCGAAAGGCAGAAAAGCTTCCACCTCATCATTTCCCTCAGCTACGGGAAGCTTATATAGGGAATAATACCCCATATCACTGATACTACCAACATTTACAATATAAATAT
>NZ_FR883083.1:0-6597 GCF_000435115.1 Bacteroides sp. CAG:633
CTGGACAAGGGACTGCAACACCTGGCGCAAGTCATCCAGCAGACCACCGGACGCGACATCGCCACGTTACCCGGCGCCGGAGCAGCCGGAGGCATGGGAGGCACCCTGTCTGCCCTGCTCAACGCCGAACTAAAGCCCGGCATAGACTTACTGCTCGACCTGACGGACTTTGACAAGCTAATCGAAGGTGCCGACCTCATCATCACCGGCGAAGGAAAATCGGACCGCCAGACGGTGATGGGCAAAGTTCCGTCGGGCATCCTGAAACGGGCCAGGCGGCAAGGCATCCCCGTCATCCTCGTATCCGGCAGCATCGAAGATGCCGATATCCTGAACCAGGCCGGCTTCCGTGCCGCCTTTTCCATTACTCCGGCTCCGATGTCTTTGGAAGAAGCCATGCGACCGTCCACGGCCTGCCAAAACATCATGCAGACCGTCGGACAGATCTGCCGGATATGGGACGGTGCGTCTGTTTTATAAAGCCTTCCACTACAGCAAGCATAAACGGGCATAAAAAGAGAGTGTATCAAATGAAAAAACGGCTTTTTCCAGGCATGGATTACACGGAGATTCACGGATTACTTCTTCTTCCGGGTAATTCTGTGCTCATTTCACATAAGCCAGTTATTCTTCAATTGATACACTCTCTATATACTCGTCGTCAAGCAACGACGCAACCTTCTCTTTAAGAAAGCTTGTGGATAATCAGTCCTGAACGCAACTTAGGTTCGAACCACGTTGTCTTGGGAGGCATGATGTTGCCCGTATCGGCAATATCCATCAGCTGCTTCATGCTGACCGGATAGAGTGCCAGTGCCATCTTCATCTCGCCACTGTCCACACGGCGCTTCAACTCGCCCAATCCACGGATTCCGCCGACAAAGTCAATGCGCTTGTCCGAACGGAGGTCCTTGATGCCCAATATCTCGTCGAGAATCAGGTTGGAAGAAATCGTTACGTCAAGCACCCCGATCGGGTCGTTATCGTCGTACGTACCCGGCTTGGCAGTCAGGCTGTACCACTTGCCGTCCAGATAAAGCGAGAAGTTGTGCAGACAGGCCGGTTTGTAGATCTCGGCACCCTTTTCCTCTACATCGAAATGACGGCTTACCGCTTCGAGGAACTGTGCAGGAGTCAGACCGTTCAGATCCTTCACGACACGGTTGTAGTCGATAATCGTCAGTTGGTTGGCAGGGAAGCACACCGCCATGAAGTAGTTATACTCTTCATCGCCCCGGTGATTCGGGTTCTGCTTTGCCTTCTCGGCACCGACCAACGCTGCAGCGGCACTGCGGTGGTGTCCGTCGGCAATGTAGAGAGCCGGCATCTTGGCAAACTCGCGGGTAATGGCAGCGATATCTTCCGGACGGTCAATCACCCAGAATGTATGACCGAAACCATCGTCAGGAGCCACAAAGTCGTACACGGGCGGCTGTGCCGTATAGCGGGCAATCAGTGCATCGAGCGTCTTGTTGTCGGGATAGGCAAAAAAGACCGGTTCGATGTTCGCATTGTTCACACGGACGTGCTTCATGCGGTCTTCTTCCTTGTCGCGGCGGGTCAGCTCATGCTTCTTGATGACACCGTTCATGTAGTCGGGCACGTAAGCGCCTACCACCAGTCCGAACTGTGTCTTGCCATTCATCGTCTGGGCATAGATGTAATAGTTTTCTTTCTCGTCCTGCACCAGCCAGCCTTTATCCTGGAATTTCTGAAAATTCTCGGCAGCCTTCTGGTAAACACGCGGATCGTGTTCGTCGGTACCTACAGGAAAGTCTATCTCGGGCTTGATAATGTGGTAGAGAGACATCTCATTGCCTTCGGCCTCGGCACGCGCTTCTTCAGAGTTCAGCACGTCGTAAGGGCGGGAAGCTACTTTTTCCACCAGCTCTTTGGGGGGACGGAGTCCCTTGAATGGTTTGATTGTTGCCATAAATACTCAGTTTTCTTTTGAAGTTGTTTTCATTCTACGCTTAAAGGCAAACGCTATTTCGAAGGCTGCCACGCACAACAGAAGCAATGCCATTCCCTGTAAAAAGCCTTCCGCATAATCGGACATGCTGACCAGACCTGTCAACCCGTTCAGCGAAACAGCCAATATCAACGGAATGTATATCTGTATGCACTCTTTGGTTTCCTTCTTCATAGCCGTACCTTTTATTTTATTTGTTCACGCGGAACTTCTCGCAACCGTCTTTCAGGAAGCCTACAATCTGTTTGGCGGCAGCAATACCGGCATTGATGTTGGCTTCGGCGGTCTGTGCACCCATCTTCTTGGGTGTAGAGAAATAGCGGCCTGCAAACTTGGCAGCAAACGTTTCGTGAGCAGCCGGCATGATGTCGGTCATGTACTTCAGGTCGGCACGCTCTTCCATCAGCTGAATCAGTTCGGCTTCGTTGATAACCTCCTTACGGGCTGTGTTCACCAGCAGTCCGCCTTTCGGCATCTTGCCTACCAACGCATGATTGATAGAGTTCTTTGTTTCGGCAGTAGCCGGAATGTGCAAGGAAACGACATCACATGTAGCGTACAGTTCCTCGGCCGAATCAACCGCTTTCACGCCATCATTTTCGATAACCTCTTTCGGGCAGAATGCGTCGTAAGCATAGATTTCCATGCCAAATCCCTTGGCGATGCGTGCCACGTTGCGACCTACATTTCCATAAGCATGAATACCCAGTTTCTTACCTTTCAACTCCGTGCCCGAAGTACCGTTATACATATTGCGTACAGCCATCACCATCAGTCCGAAAGCCAGTTCGGCTACGGCGTTCGAGTTCTGTCCCGGTGTATTCATCACGCATACATTGTGAGCAGTAGCAGCTTCCAGGTCTACATTGTCGTAACCGGCACCGGCACGTACCACAATCTTCAGCTGCTTGGCAGCGTCCAGTACTTCTGCGTCAATGACATCGCTGCGGATAATGATAGCATCGGCATCCTTTACCGCATCCAGTAACTTGGCTTTCTCACCATATTTCTCCAGCAGGGCCAATTCGTAGCCTGCTGCTTCTATTTCCTTACGAATACCGTCTACGGCCACTTTGGCAAACGGTTTGTCTGTTGCAACTAATACTTTCATAGTTTTATGATATTAGAAAAAAAATTCACCACAGAATACACCCATCATCACAGCCATCATCCGAAAAAGAGTATCTGTGGTAATCTGTGCAATCTGTGGTGAACTATAATTGGTTTATTTCAGATTAATGAAGTTTCTCGAATTCTTGCATGCAGTCGATCAGCGCCTGTACACTTTCCTTCGGCATGGCGTTGTAGCACGATGCACGGAAACCGCCAACCGAACGGTGTCCCTTGATGCCGACCATACCCTTTTCGGTAGCAAACTTCAGGAAGTCAGCTTCCAGATCCTTGTATTCGGGAGCCATAACGAAGCAGATGTTCATGCGCGAACGGTCTTCCTTGGCAGCTGTTCCCACAAACATCTTGTTGCGGTCGATTTCAGCGTACAGCATGTCAGCCTTTTCGATGGCACGGCGTTCCATTTCCTTCACGCCACCCTGAGCCTTGATCCAGCGCAATGTAAGCATGGCCGAGTAAATGGGCACTACCGGCGGTGTATTGAACATTGAACCGCCATCGATATGTGTCTGATAGTTCAGCATGGTCGGGATGTAACGCGAAACCTTGCCTACTGCATCGTTTTTCACAATGACGAACGTTACGCCGGCAGGAGCCAGATTCTTCTGTGCACCGCCATAGATACAGATATATTTGGACACGTCGACCGGACGCGAGAAAATATCAGAAGACATATCGGCAATCATCGGAACATTCACATCAAGATCGTGCTTAATTTCGGTACCGAAAATAGTATTGTTCGTCGTGATGTGGAAATAATCGACGTCAGCAGGGATTGTATAGTCTTTCGGGATGAAAGTGAAGTTTGCGTCAGCCGAAGAAGCCACCTCTACTACTTCACCGAAAGCCTTTGCTTCCTTCATGGCTTTCTTGGCCCATGTACCGGTATTCAGATAGGCTGCTTTCTTTTCCAGGAAGTTGTAGGGGACCATGCAGAATTCCAGACTGGCACCACCACCCAAAAACAATACTGAATAACCTTCGGGAATATTAAGTAATTCTTTGAACAATGCCACAGCTTCGTCCACAACGGGCTGAAAATCTTTGGCACGATGGCTGATTTCCATCAGTGAGAGACCGGAACCGTTAAAGTCCAAGATAGCTTTCGCTGTGTCTTCGATCACCTCGCGCGGAAGGATGGAGGGTCCTGCATTGAAATTATGCTTTTTCATTTAAAGTGTGTTTTTGGTTATACAATTCGTTCATTTCTGTCTTTCGACATGGCGAAATTACGGAATTATTTCTTTAAAACAAATCTTTCCTTATGAAAAAACCATTTTTAAACGTATTTTCCTATCTTTTTATTGGTTTATACAGGAAATATACACCAATTTGTTACATATACTTGCCAAGTCACCTGACAAAAAGGCAAACTGAAAGTTTATGGCCCCCATTAGCAACTATTAAGCAGAAAAACTGCAAATAAAATGCATATTTATCACATAGCACCTTTTCTAGTATGTTCAGCAGCATGTTTCCGCCGTTTTTCACTATTTTTATTTGGCTTCCTCGATGATTGTCTTCATCCCCTTGATCTTTTCGCCACGCACCAACGTCAACAGCTGTTTCACCTTGCTGCGGCGTACAGCCACAAAAGCATAATGTTCCTTCACGTCTACCTGCCCCACATCCTCACGCGTCAGGCCACCTTTCTTATACAGGAAACCGACAATGTCCACCTTGTTCAGCTTGTCCTTCTTTCCTTTCCCTATATATAAGGTTGCCCAGCGCGACTTCATCGGTTTGGGGATCTGCACCGGCATTTCAAAGCAGGGAACCTCATCGGACAGATACGCGGGCAGGTGTTCTTCGGGATGCAGTATCAGATAGGCCGATCCGCTGGCGTCCCAACGTGCCGTACGTCCGTTGCGGTGGGTAAAGGCTTCTTCGTTGACCGGCAGATGGTAGTGCACCACGTTGTCCATGCCCGGAATGTCGAGTCCGCGCGCAGCCAGGTCGGTCGACACCAGCACGGGGCTGCTTCCGTTGCGGAACTTGTAAAGGGCCCGCTCACGGTCGGGTTGCTCCATGCCGCCGTGAAACATTTCGCAAGGAAACTTCCGCGAACGCAGGTACTGCACCACCCGCTCCACACTCTCACGATAGTTCACAAACACCAGCGTCGAGGCATTGCCCAAGCAACACAACAGGTTGTACAGTGTCTCCAGCTTATCCTTTTCAGGCGAAAGTACCTGTTGCAGGCTCAGACGTGCTCCGGTCCTTTCCGCCGGCAGAAAGTCGAGCTTCACCAGCCCCTCCCCGTCCACACCGGCAAACTGCGGAATCTCTTCGGCATCGGTTGCCGAAAGCAATACGCGCTTCCGCAGCGAAGGCAGCTGACCGATGACTTCGGCCATCTCGTCCTGAAAGCCGAACTCCAGACACTTGTCGAACTCGTCGATGACCAGCGTTGTCACCCGTCCGGCATCGAAATTCTGTTTCTGCAAATGGTCGTTCATGCGCCCCGGCGTGCCGATGATGACTGCCGGGTTCAGTCCCTTCATCGTGCGGTGCTCGTCCATAGCCGGACGCCCGCCGTAACAGCTCATCGCCTTGAAAGGCGTATTCATGGCCTTGAACACGCCTTCTATCTGCAACGCCAGTTCGCGCGAGGGCACCAGCACCACTGCCTGCACGCCCTGCACACCGGTTTTCAACGAGCCTACCAGCGGCAAAAGGAAAGCCAACGTCTTACCCGACCCCGTGGGCGAAAGCAATACAAGGTTACGGCTGGCAGCATACGCCTTACAGGCAGCTTCCTGCATAGGGTTCAGCTGTTCGATATTCAAGTGATGAAGAATGTCCTGAAGTTCCATATAGCAAAATAGGTATTTACATAAAATCGGTTCAAAAATAGTGTTTTTTTCGCAAACGACTGACATCTTGTTGCTTTTAGGAACGGATTACGCGGAAATACACAGGGAAAGAAAATAAAGATGGAATCCTGCAAAACTTGCAAAACTTGCAAACTTGCATAGCTCTCACACCCACACACGCGCATGCGCATACGCGCGCACATCTAAATGCAAAAATGAGTTGTTTAATATTTAAGTTTCGGGTTTAATATTCCTTTGGAAAATAGAAGTTATCACTTTGCTTCGCAGTGTTAGAAGTTAAAGCCGATAATTTCATAAAGGAGGAGGCATAACAGCTAAATTTGCTACGAAACGTGTTTTATTAAATGCTGATAAATACTGATTTCACTGTTTCATGCGGATAATAAGCCGCAAATTTTGCGGTTAATTATCCGCAAAACCGTATATTTGCAGAAAACAGTGATGCCTATGTATATACATGAACATAAAGAATGGCCTTCCTTTTCGTGGGACAAGGAACTTGTCGGCGAGAAGCTGAACAAGGTAAACAAGGCTGTCGGCTATCTGATGGGACGTCTTAGTGTAATCGGTTTTAACGACAAGATGTCCGCCGTAGTTGAATCCATCTCCCATGACATCATTGCATCTTCAGAAATTGAAGGAGTGGAATTGAACAAT
>NZ_FR883084.1:0-670 GCF_000435115.1 Bacteroides sp. CAG:633
ATCTTTGCACGGATTATCAATCAAGAAGAAAATTATGACACTGAAGAAATTTCTACCCGACGTGATTGCCATCGTGGCCTTCATCCTGATATCGTTTGCCTACTTCTTTCCGGCCGACGTAGAAGACCGCGTGCTTTTCCAACACGACACCGTGGCCGGAGTAGGCGCAAGCCAGGAAGCCACCGAGTATTATAACCAGACCGGCGAACGCACCCGCTGGACCAACTCCATCTTCGGCGGTATGCCTACCTACCAGATAACGCCTGCGTACGACTCGGCACAGCCGCTGCAATGGATTCAGAAAGTCTACCGGCTGTTTCTGCCCAACTACGTCTACCTGACGTTTATTCTGATGCTGGGCTTCTATATTCTGCTACGAGCCTTCGGCATCCCCGTCTGGCTGGCCGGCTTAGGGGGCGTGATGTGGGCTTTCTCGTCCTATTTCTTCATTCTTATTTCGGCGGGGCACATCTGGAAGTTTGTCACGCTGGCCTATATTCCGCCCACGCTGGCGGGCATTGTGCTGGCCTATCGGGGCCGGTTGCTGGCCGGAGGCATCCTGGCCGCTATCTTTGTGGCTCTGCAGGTGTCGTCCAACCACGTACAGATGTCCTACTACTTCCTGTTCGTCATCCTGTTTATCGTAGGCGCTTACTTCGAGAAGGCGTGG
>NZ_FR883085.1:0-849 GCF_000435115.1 Bacteroides sp. CAG:633
TAATAAGTTGAGCACTTGCGAAACTTAAATCACTTTATATTATTCACATCACTATTTACACAGCTTATGAAAACATGGTTTATTTCCCTTGGATGCCTCCTGCTGGCCGAAGCATTTGCCGACACGTCGGGCACACCGAATCTGACAATCGAAGTACGCGGCATCGAGCGGCCGGAGGGTTCCCTCTTTGTAGCCGTTTATGCGTCGGAAGAGACTTTCCTGAAGAAACCTTTGACCGGGTTTCGGGTCGAAGCAAAAGACAGCACCGTCCGCATTCCCTGTCAGGGACTTCCCGCAGGAAGTTACGCCATTTCCGTCTTTCACGATGCCAACGGAAACGGTCGGCTGGACACAGGCACTTACGGCATCCCGTTGGAGAAGTATGGCTTCAGCAACGATGCCGAAGGCGTGATGGGGCCGCCGGCCTATAAGGATTGCCGCTTCGAGTTGAAGGCCGACACCACCTTAGTGCTGACGTTGAAGTGACGTTCTGCCGGTGCCGGAAGCAGTGCACGCCCGTTGCACTGTTGCTGCAAAGCGGTTTGCAGCGACGCTGCAACGCCTTTGCAGTGATGCTGCAACCTGTTTGCAGTGGCTGTGCAGCCAGCGTGCACTGTCCGACAGGCTTGGAGTTCTGTCCGAAGATGCCAGCCTTTTCCGTGATAAAAAGCAGTCTGCCGATTCGGAAACGGAAGGGGAGGGATGCGGTTCGGCAATAAAAAATAAGCAGGCTTCTTTTTGTATTGCGCTCATCATTCAGTATCTTTGTCCGAGTAACCAACGTAAATTTAATCTTATGCGAACTCGTTTTCTTTCCCTTTACTTCTTATTGCTGTCGTGCTTGCTTGC
>NZ_FR883086.1:0-292 GCF_000435115.1 Bacteroides sp. CAG:633
GCAGGAGGCTATCAACGCCGTGCCCGATTATCGGAAGAACGTGCGTACCACCATCCTGGTGCGCGAAGGCATTTATCGCGAAAAGATTGTGATTCCCGAAAGCAAAATCAACCTTTCGCTCATCGGGCAGGAAGGTGCCGTGCTGTCTTTCGGCGACTATGCCTCCAAACCGAACTGCTTTGGCGAGAATACGGGAACCTCCGGCTCTTCCTCGTGCTACATCTATGCTCCCGATTTCTATGCCGAAAACATCACTTTCGAGAATACTGCCGGCCCGGTCGGCCAGGCCGTA
>NZ_FR883086.1:300-2660 GCF_000435115.1 Bacteroides sp. CAG:633
CCGGCCCGGTCGGCCAGGCCGTAGCCTGCTTTGTCAGTGCCGACCGTGCTTACTTCAAGCAATGCCGCTTCCTGGGATTCCAGGATACTCTGTACACCTATGCGAAAGGCTGCCGCCAGTACTACGAAGACTGCTACGTGGAAGGAACGGTGGACTTCATCTTCGGCTGGTCGACGGCTGTCTTCAACCGTTGCCGCATCCACAGCAAGGGCAAGGGCTACGTGACGGCTCCTTCTACCGACGAAGGACAGCCCTACGGCTACGTGTTCTACGACTGTCGGCTGACGGCAGACGAGGGAGTGGACGATGTCTATCTGTCCCGCCCGTGGCGGCCGTATGCACAGGCAGTGTTTATCCGTTGCGACCTGGGCAGCCACATTCTGCCCGCAGGCTGGCACAACTGGGGCAAGAAGGAGGCTGAAAAGACCGTCTTCTATGCCGAATACCAAAGTAAGGGTGCGGGAGCAGCGACGGTAGCCGAGCGTGCACTTTTCTCCCGTCAGTTGAAAGACTTGCAAGGCTATTCCATCGAGGAAGTATTGGCAGGCAACGACGGATGGAACCCGGTGAAGAACGGCAATGCTTTGTTGGACATAAAACGATGAAACGACGTATGAAACAGGCTTTTTTCTTACTTCTCTTTCTGTGTTTGGCTCTGCTTCCCTTGCAGGCCGAGAACAACCCTTACCGCAGCGATGTGCTGTGGGTGACAGTGCCCGACCATGCCGACTGGCTGTACCGGACGGGCGAGAAGGCAACAGTCGAAGTACAACTGCTGAAGTACGGCATGCCGCAGGACGGGGTCACCGTTCACTACGAGATGGGCGGCGACATGATGCCGGCCGATGCCCAAGGCAGCGTACAGCTGAAACACGGCAAGGCCGTGATAAACGTGGGCACCATGAAGCAGCCGGGTTTCCGCGACTGTCGCATGTGGGCTACGGTGGACGGGAAGACGTACCGTCATCACATCAAGGTAGGCTTCTCGCCCGAAGAGATTCGCCCCTATACCACGAAACCTGCTGATTTCGAAGTGTTCTGGGAGAAAAACAAAGCCGAACTGGCCAAAGTTCCTCTGAAATATACGAAGGTGCGTGCTGAACAGTATTGTACCGACCGGATAGACTGCTATCTCGTCAAGTTGCAGGTCAGTGCGCGCGGACAGTCCGTTTACGGCTATCTGTTCTATCCCAAGCAGGCGGCCAAAGGGACGTGTCCCGTGGTACTTTGTCCCCCGGGGGCAGGCATCAAGACCATTAAAGATCCTTTGCGCCACAAGTACTATGCCGAAGAGGGATGCATCCGTTTCGAAATCGAGATACACGGCCTGAATCCGGAAATGAGCGCCGAAACTTTCCGTGAAATCAGTGATGCCTTCAACGGACGCGAGAACGGCTATCTGATGAATGGTCTGGACAACCGGGACCATTACTATATGAAGCGCGTTTATCTGGCCTGCATACGCAGCATCGATCTGCTGACTTCCTTGCCCGAGTGGGACGGGAAGAACGTCATTGTGCAGGGAGGCAGTCAGGGCGGAGCCTTGGCGCTGGTCACTGCCGGACTGGACAAACGCGTCACTGCCTGTGTGGCCAATCATCCGGCACTGAGCGACATGGCGGGCTACAAAGCCGGGCGGGCAGGCGGATATCCGCACTTCTTCCGCACCGAAGGCATGGATACCCCCGACAAGTTGCGGACGATGGCTTACTATGACGTAGTCAACTTTGCCCGTCGCATCCAGGTTCCTGTCCGTATGACGTGGGGATACAACGACGACGTATGCCCGCCCACTACCAGTTATGCTGTTTACAATGTACTGTCGTGCCCCAAGGAGGCCCTGATAACACCCGTCAACGAGCATTGGACTTCGGACGACACTGAGCGCAGTCACTGGGAGTGGATAAAGAAGCAACTGAAGTAAGCGGTTCTGCGTTCGCGGCAGTCGTTTCTGTCAGTCACGGCTTTAGATGCCGGTCGAAGAAGTCGAGGGTAGCCTGTTGCATGTCTTTGCTGAAGAAGTGTTTTTCGTCCCATACGCGGGTGACAAGATTCTCGGCGGCATGCTGGCTGTCCCACACCTGCTGCATAGTGGCGAAAGCATCCTCCACGCCTTCAAGAGGAAACAACTTGTCCTTGCTTCCGCAAAAGAACAGGGAAGGCTTGGGGCAGGCGATGGCAGCTACATGCGGATAGTCCAGGTAGCGTCTGATGCCCGGAATGAGCATGGCGAAGGCCGAACCTCCTTTGTTCTGATTGTTGGTCAGCGTCATCAGGTGTTCGGTCGTGTTCATCCAGCAGACCGAAGCCGCCGCTTTGACCGTATCGGTCAGCGCCGCAAGCATCCACGAGCGGTAAGC
>NZ_FR883087.1:0-1345 GCF_000435115.1 Bacteroides sp. CAG:633
CTACACTAATGTATACGCTCCCATCCTCGACGTGGGTCGCGACCAAAGATGGGGACGCTACGAAGAAGTTTATGGCGAATCACCTTATCTGGTAGCTGAACTGGGTATCGAAATGGTACGAGGATTACAGCATAACCACCAAGTAACTTCTACAGGAAAACACTTCGTAGCATACAGCAACAACAAAGGTGCACGCGAAGGCATGGCACGTGTTGACCCGCAAATGTCACCACGCGAAGTAGAAAATGTTCACGTATACCCCTTCCGCCGTGTCATTCAAGAAGCAGGCATGCTGGGCATCATGAGTTCGTACAACGACTATGACGGCTTCCCCATACAAGGCAGCTACTACTGGCTGACTACCCGCCTGCGTGGTGAAATGGGTTTCCGCGGATACGTCGTGTCCGACAGTGATGCCGTAGAGTACCTTTATACCAAGCACGGCACTGCCAAAGATATGAAAGAAGCTGTACGCCAGAGCGTAGAAGCCGGACTGAACGTACGTTGCACGTTCCGTTCACCCGAATCGTTCGTATACCCCTTGCGCGAACTGGTAAAAGAAGGCGGACTGAGTGAAGAACTGATCAACGACCGTGTACGCGACATCCTGCGGGTGAAGTTTCTGGTAGGTTTGTTCGATTCTCCTTATCAGACCGACCTGGCCGGTGCCGACAAAGAAGTGGAAAAAGCCGAAAATGAAGCAGTAGCCCTTCAGGCCTCACGCGAAAGCATCGTATTGCTGAAGAACGAATCGGAATTACTGCCGCTTGACATCAACCAGATAAAGCGTATCGCCGTATGTGGTCCGAATGCAGATGAAGAAGGATATGCCCTGACTCATTATGGTCCGCTGGCAGTAGACGTGACCACCGTACTCGAAGGCATACAGGCCAAGGTGGAAGGTCGTGCCGAAGTAGTCTATACCAAAGGTTGCGAACTGGTAGATGCCCACTGGCCGGAAAGCGAACTGATAGATTATCCGCTGACAGCAGAGGAACAAGCCGAAATAGACCGTGCCGTCGAGAATGCACGCCAGTCGGACGTGGCCGTCGTTGTATTGGGCGGTGGTCAACGGACTTGTGGAGAAAACAAGTCGCGCAGCAGCCTCGACCTGCCGGGACGTCAATTGCAACTGCTTCAGGCCGTACAGGCAACAGGCAAACCCGTCGTACTGATTCTGATCAACGGACGTCCGCTCTCTATCAACTGGGCTGACAAGTTCGTACCGGCCATCTTCGAAGCATGGTACCCCGGTTCCAAGGGAGGAACAGCACTGGCCGACATCCTGTTCGGTGACTACAATCCGGGAGGCAAGCTGACGGTAACCTTCCCCAAGAGCGTCGGA
>NZ_FR883087.1:1364-10265 GCF_000435115.1 Bacteroides sp. CAG:633
AGCGTCGGACAGATACCTTTCAACTTCCCCTGCAAACCTTCGTCACAGGTTGACGGCGGACAGAACATGGGACTGGACGGCAACATGACCCGTGTAAACGGTGCCCTCTACCCCTTTGGTTATGGTCTGAGCTATACGACATTCGAGTATTCCGACCTCGAAATCTCGCCGAAGGTCATTACTCCCAACGAACGCGTGCAAGTAAGTCTTAAAGTGACCAATACCGGAAAAAGAGCCGGCGACGAGGTAGTACAGCTCTATACGCGCGATGTCATCAGTTCTGTTACTACTTACGAGAAGAATCTGGCCGGATTCGAACGCATCCACCTCCGTCCGGGCGAAACACAAACGGTTACATTCACCCTCGACCGTAAGCACTTTGAACTGTTGAATGCTGACATGAAGTGGGTAGTAGAACCGGGCGAATTCAGCATCATGGCAGGAGCCTCATCCGAAGACATCCGCCTGAGCGGAATGCTTCAGGTAGAAGAATACACAACCCGCCTGCAAGCCATCGAAGCACAAAAATCGCAAAGCCCCGTCACAGCCAGTACCAATCCGGAAAGCACAAGCCTGGTACTGGACGGCAAAGCTGACACTTCGTGGCAAGGGAATAAGGGAGATTACATCACCCTGTCGCTGGACAATTCTCCACACGTAGAAAAAGTGGATATTACATTCACCCGCGAAAACAACCTACCAGCTGAATTTGAAATACAGCTGTCGGGCGGAGGCGGACAATTCCTCACAGTATATTCGGGTACCGTAAGCGAATACGGGAAAGCAATCACCTACAAATTCAAGGGAAGTACCGCAAGCGACCTGCGCATCGTATTGAAAGACGACCGGGTGGGCGTAGCAGAAATAAAGCTGTAACAGGCACGCTGCCAGGAACATCCTGAAATGTAAATTGGCACAAACTGACGCAAATATTCAATAGAAATTGTTTGCGTCAGTTTGTGCCAATTGTGTTTTAAGATAACACTACTATAACCGCTGTTGAGCGACACTTGCATGGCTCATGAGAGACACTTGTACGGCTCGCGAGAGACACTTGCACGGCTCACGAGCAACACAAGTGTGGCTCACAGCGCCTGTATTCCTATAGTACGCCCTTCGAACTGGGCAATTCGAAATGATAAATGTCACGCTTCACAGCCATCTTCAGCGCACGGGCCAATGCCTTAAAGATGCCTTCTATCTTGTGATGTTCGTTCTGTCCTTCGGCTTTGATGTTCAGGTTCATGCGGGCAGCATCGCTCAACGACTTAAAGAAGTGAAGAAACATTTCCGTAGGCATCTCGCCTATCTTTTCACGACGAAACTCAGCATCCCAAACCAACCAGGGACGTCCGCCAAAGTCCAAGCAAACCTGACACAGACAATCGTCCATTGGCAAAGCATAGCCGTAACGTTCAATTCCCCGTTTGCTGCCCAAAGCCTGATACAGACATTCGCCCAAAGCCAGTGCTGTATCCTCGATTGTGTGGTGTTCGTCTACTTCCAAATCTCCCTTCACACGAATGGTCAAATCCATTCCTCCATGCTTGCCTATCTGCTCCAGCATGTGGTCGAAGAAGCCCAAGCCGGTATCAATATCACACTTTCCGTCACCGTCCAGGTTGACTGCCACATAGATATCGGTCTCTTTCGTCGTACGGCGGACTTCTGCCCTGCGTTCGCCGGCAAAGAGGAACTCGGCAACCTTATCCCAGTCTGTCGTGGCCAATGCACACACTTGCAGAAGTCCTTCGCAAGCAGCCTGTCCGCCTTCTGCTACAGGCTTCAAGAGTTGTACGTTGTCGTTCAAAAATATAGCACGGCAACCCAGATTCTTAGCCAATTCCACATCGGTCGGACGATCGCCTATCACAAAACTGTTCGCCAAGTCGTATTCCGGATTGTGAAGATACTTTTCCAACATCCCTGTACGCGGCTTCCGGGTGGGTGCATTGTCGGCAGGCATACTTCGGTCAATGCAGACTTCATCGAACGTGATACCTTCGCCAGCTAGCGTTTTCATCATCAGGTTATGAGCCGGCCAGAAAGTCTCTTCAGGAAACGAAGCGGTGCCCAGTCCGTCCTGATTGGTCACCATGACAAACTCAAAGTCAAGCTTACTGCGTATGAAACCCAAATTGCGCATCACCTTGGGGTAAAACTCCAGCTTCTCCAACGAATCCAGCTGATAATCGACTGGCGGCTCGATAACCAGCGTACCGTCGCGGTCAATAAAAAGAACTTTTTTCATCATCTGCTCACGAAAAGTTTTTCAATGCTTCTATCAGTTTGTTATTCTCAATCCGGGTGCCGACCGTCACGCGCAGACAGTTTCCGCACAACGTCACCGAATGACGGTTGCGCACGATGATGCCCTGCCCTACCAGATAATTGTATATCTTGACGGCATCTGTCACCCGCACCAAGAAGAAGTTGGCATTCGACGGATACATCTTGACCGTACAAGGCAACTTGGCAAACGCTGCCTCCAGGTATCCACGTTCTTCTTTCAAGGTCCGCACCCAACGCTCTACTTCGTAATAACGGTGCAGCATCTCAATGGCCTGTTTCTGTGTCAGGAGGTTGACATTATATGGATACTTTATCTTGTTGAACACGGCAATAATCTGAGGAGAAGCGAAAGCCATTCCGAGTCGGATAGCCGCACATCCCCAGGCTTTGGAGAACGTCTGCAGGACAATAAGATTGGGATATTTCTCCAGCTCGGTAAGGAAAGATGGCACTTCGGAAAAGTCGTTGTAGGCCTCATCCAAAACGACCAGCCCCTGAAAAGACGAAAGCAGCTTTTCTATTTCTGCACGCGGCAAATCATTGCCCGTAGGATTGTTGGGAGAACATAGAAAGATAACTTTCGTGTGCTCGTCGGCAGCAGCCAGCAGCTTGTCGGCCGAAAAGCAGAATTGTTCATCCAGCAACACCTTCCGATACTCTACATCGTTGACCTCAGCACATACCTGATACATGCCGTAAGTTGGGTCGATCGCCACAACGTTGTCTATACGGGGCTCGCAAAAGGCACGGAATACCAAGTCGATAGCTTCGTCACTGCCATTCCCCAGAAAGATATGATCGGCGCCAACTTTCTTTACTTTAGCTAATTCGTTTTTCAGTTCGCATTGCAAAGGATCTGGATAACGGTTGTGAGGACCGTTATAGGGATTCTCATTGGCATCCAAAAAAACAGAAGCCTCTACTCCCTTATATTCATCGCGTGCCGAAGAATAAGGCTTCAAGCGCCAAATGTTCGGACGGGTCAGTTCCTGTATTGTTTTCATGATTAGTCGTTTTAAGTTATTGTAAGGCTTTCAATCTCACGGTTATCGCATTCTTATGTGCATCCAAATGCTCATTAGCTGCCATGACTTCAATGGCCGGACCGATATGGCGAATGCCTTCCGGCTGAATCTCCTGGAAAGTAATCTTACGGATAAAACTGTCGAGGCTCACCCCGCTATAAGCCTTGGCATAGCCATTGGTAGGCAACGTGTGATTGGTACCCGAAGCATAATCGCCCGCACTCTCGGGAGAAAGGTGACCAAGAAATACGGAACCGGCATTCACCACCCGCTCGGCAACCGACAGATAATCGGCCGTCTCTACAATCAGGTGCTCGGGGGCATAGGCATTGGTCAGTTCGATGGCTTCGTCCAGACTGCGTACCACAATCAGCTTACTGTTGGCAAGCGACTTGCTGGCAATCTCCTTACGGGGCAGAAGTTCAAGCTGTCGCTCTACTTCGGCCTTGACGGCTTGCTGTAACGACTCGGAAGTGGTAATCAACATAGCCTGGCTGTCTACTCCATGCTCGGCCTGACTCAACAAATCGGCGGCAACAAAAGCCGGATTGGCTGTTTCGTCGGCCAGCACCTCTACTTCGGACGGACCGGCAGGCATATCAATGGCTACATCGCGCAGGCTGACCAGCTGTTTGGCTGCCGTGACGTACTGATTACCAGGACCAAATATTTTGTATACTCGTGGCACACTCTCCGTACCATAAGCCATAGAAGCAATGGCCTGTATTCCACCAGCCTTGAAGATACGACTTACACCTGCTACCTTGGCGGCAAAAAGTACGGCCGGATGTACCTTGCCGTCACGTCCCGGAGGGGTACAAAGCACAATTTCTCCACAACCTGCAATCTTGGCCGGCACAGCCAGCATCAGTACGGTAGAAAACAAGGGAGCCGTACCACCGGGAATATAAAGACCAACCTTTTCAATGGGTACTGCCTTTTGCCAGCAGGTTACTCCTGCACTGGTTGTCACTTTCTTACCCTCAAATCGTTGCGCAGCATGGAAAGTCTCTATGTTTTGTTTAGCCAAACGAATGGCCTGTTTCAGTTCTTCGTCAATCAGGCTGTCCGCTTCGGCCCACTCTTCTTCGGAAACAGCAAGCGAAGCAAGTTGCACTTTGTCAAACTGCTCTTCATAAGCCAGGACAGCACGGTCGCCTTCGGCCTTCACACGATTGATGACGCTTCGTACCGTGTCAAACAAGTCCTCGGTATTCATAACCGGACGTTTCAGCAAATCGGCCCATTGAGCCTTATCTGGATATGTAACAAGAATCATAGTAATAAACGGTTAAATAATCATTTTTTCTATCGGCAACACCAGGATACCCTCAGCTCCCAATGCTTTCAGCTTGCCAATAATTTCCCAAAAGCACTGTTCATCAAGCACCGTATGTACAGAGCACCATCCTTTTTGTGCCAACGGCATTACCGTCGGACTCTTCATTCCCGGCAGTACGGCAACGATTTCCTTCAGTTTCTCTTCTGGCACATTCATCAGTACATATTTCTTATCTTCTGCCGTACGCACTGCATCCATACGGAAAAGCAGTTCGCGAAGAATTTCTTGTTTCTCCGGACAAAGATTCTTGTTGCCAATCAGTAACGCTTCGGATTTCATCACCACTTCTACTTCTTTCAAGCGGTTACTTACCAATGTCGAACCTGAACTGACAATATCGAAAATCGCATCGGCCAAACCGATACCCGGCGAAACCTCTACCGATCCGGTGATGACATGCACTTCGGCATTCACTCCTTGTTTTTTCAAAAAGTTCGACAAGATGCCGGGATACGATGTAGCTATCTTCTTCCCCTCGAACCACTGGATGCCCGAATACTCGATGTCTTTCGGCATAGCCAATGACAAACGGCATTTACTGAAGCCCAGACGTTTGATGATTTCAGCATCTTCGCCTTTCTCCATAAATTCATTCTCACCAACGATACCTATATCGGCTACTCCGGTTGCCACGGTCTGTGGTATGTCGTCGTCGCGCAAGAACAACACTTCCACAGGGAAATTAGTCGATTGTACCAACAAGGTACGCTTTGTAGCACTCAGTTTTATATCCGACTCTTCAAGAAATGACATGGTTTCGTCATAAAGACGACCCTTGGCCTGCACTGCAATTCTTAGTAACATAACTTCATCTAACTATTTATATTAGTATTCATGATTATTATTTCTCAAACAATAAATCAGGTAAGTAGAAATAAAAAACGAGACCTACCCCATATCCGGTAAGCCTCGTTCATTTATGTCTTTATTACATTATACATACACTCATTCGCCCACCGAATTACTCGCCAGGATGATGATGGTGATGATGTGTAATGACTGTTCTCATGCTCTTTCTTTATTGTTACAGCGACAAAAGTAAAGTATTCGTTTGTAATATCCAAAGATTTATCACAAAATATTCCGTTTACCTATCACTTTTTCACCATGCAAAAACAAAAATGCTACAAAAAACATCAAGCCAAAGGTAAAATCTCCTCCGACTCAACATCACAATGATGGAAATGCATCTCTTGTTCAGCTTTCTCACGCGGAAAAGTGAAATAAGTACAGATAGCTTCTGTACAGAGTTCACCGGCACTGTTGTACAAACGTGCTTCGATGACAGCAAGGTTCCTTTTCTGTTCGCGCAATGAAGCACGCAACACGACATGTGTATCATTTGTTGAGATAGACTTCCGGAAACGTGTTTCCATTTTCGAAGTCACACCGCCTGTCTGCAATTTACGAAATACGACCCAACCGCAGATCTCGTCAAGCAATACTGACTGGATGCCACCATGCAACGTATTCAGCCATCCCTGATACTCGGGACGAGGTTTCCATACACTGACTATCTCGTCACCGTCTTCATAAAACACCATTCTCACTCCAGCTTCATTATCAGGCGAACAGCCAAAACAATTATAGCCTTCCATATCTTTCCATGGATTGATAATCTTTCTCATAGCCTCTATTTTTATGACCTTAGAACTATAAATTATTAATGTAGCAGCGAAGATAAAAAATGTCCCGTAGAAATCATAATCCTACGGGACACAACTAATGCCTAAATCAAACTTCTTTTTACCTTAAGCATGTTATTTCCATTTCTTCACACCTTTGGAATTTTCAGGAGTGGCCTCTATCAGACTTAAAGCAAAACCACCACTTCGTGCTTCTTTGACAGACAGACGGGTTTTAGACGTTACAATTCCCTTCTTTATCTGATATTCGGTCGGATTCTCCTTGTAATCGGCCGTCTTTCCGTCGGCATATAAAGTAGCGACATATTTCTTACCCGGCTCCAGAAAATCAAGAGCAAATGTAGCTGTGCGGGCATTCTCGTCAGTAATACCTCCCACAAACCAGTTGCCTGTTCCTTTGGCTTTACGTGCGATAGTCAGGTAGTCACCCGGCTCGGCTTCGATGTACTTGCTTTCGTCCCAGTCAACCGCCACATCTTTAATGAACTGGAAAGCATCCATGTGCTTCTCGTAATTCTGCACCAAATCGGCAGCCATCTGCAAAGGACTATAGAGCGTTACATAAAGCGCCAGCTGTTTACACAATGTAGTTTGCACCTGGCCATGTGGCAAATCGCCCATAAACTCCAGTTTAGTATCGAAAATTCCCGGAGTATAATCCATCGGACCGCCAATCAGTCGGGTAAAAGGAAGCAATGTGGTATGGAATGGCTTGCTGCCACCAAAGGCTTCGTACTCGGTTCCGCGTGCCGATTCGTTCCCTATCAGATTAGGATAAGTACGGCACAAACCAGTAGGACGGACAGCCTCGTGAGCATTGACACAAATCTTATATTCGGCAGCTTTCTTCACAGCATAAAGATAATGGTTGTTCATCCACTGTCCGTAATGATGTTCACCACGAGGAATGATGTTGCCTACATAGCCGCTTTTTACCGCATTATAACCATTGTCTACCATAAACTGATAGGCCTGATCCATGTGACGTTCATAATTGCGAACGGAAGAAGAAGTTTCGTGATGCATCATCAGTTTGACTCCTTTACTATGAGCATACTCATTAAGCATCTTCACATCAAAGTCCGGATAAGGAGTGACAAAGTCGAACACATAATCCTTAGAATGTCCGAACCAGTCTTCCCAACCTTCATTCCAACCTTCAACAAGAACCTGGTCCAGTCCGTTTTCTGCAGCGAAATCGATATAACGTTTCACGTTTTCGTTGGTAGCACCATGACGTCCGTTTGGCTTGGTCTTTTTATAATCAGTCTCACCCAGCTTCACTGAAGGAAGTTCGTCTGTATAAGCCCAGGTACTCTTACCGGCAATCATTTCCCACCATACGCCTACATACTTGACAGGCTTAATCCACGATACATCCTCGTAAGCACAAGGTTCGTTCAAGTTAAGTGTAATACGCGAAGCCAATATCTCGCGGGCATCATCACTGACAATCACCGTACGCCAAGGTGATGTACAAGGAGCTTGCAGATAACCCTTATTTCCTTGCGCATCAGGAGTAAGCCAAGACTCAAAAATGAAATTCTTGTCATCCAGATTAAGATGCATACAAGAGTAATCTACCAAAGCGGCTTCGTGCAGATTGATATACAATCCGTCAGCCGTCTTCAGTTGAAGCGAGGTCTGCACACCTGTAGGAGAAAACGGAGTTTGCGAAGAGTTAGGAGTGATGGCTCCTTCCATCAAACCACGTATTTCCGAAAGTTTAGATTCGGTGTAGTCATACTCCTGTGTGTCATAGTCACCGGGAATCCAGAAAGCGGTATGGTCGCCCGTCATGGCAAACTGAGTATGCTCCTCCTTAATCACAATGTAATTCAGATTTTTCTGCAAAGGAAACTCGTAACGAAAGCCCAAACCATCGTCGAACAGACGGAAACGGATAATGATATTACGCTCCTGTGCCTTCTGATTCAGCGTAACGGCAAGTTCATTGTAATGGTTGCGTATCTGCTTTTCTTCTCCCCAAACGGGTTCCCAAGTTTCATCAAAAGTGGAAGTTTTGGTATCGGTCAGTGTAAAACCATTCATCAGACCGGGATCATCCTTCAACTCCAACCCTAACTTAGAAGGCTTGATGACAACCTTTCCTTTATAAGAAAGTTCATAAACGGGTTCCCCCTGCGCATTTACAGAAAAGTTAAGCTGAAGTTGCCCATTAGGAGAAGTGATACTTTCTGCCATAGCTGCGCTACAAGCAAAAAGCGCAAAGATAAAACAAGCAAATTTCGTACAGATAGTTTTCATGTTTCTCATGTTATATGGTTGATTAATAATTAGCATACCACAAAGATAAAAAGGAAAAGACTTTTAAAGAAGAAGGACAAACAGAAAAGACTTAAGAAAGCAATACAAACGTTTGCATACACCCTTCCAGCAGAGAAAATGACATGTCTTTACTGCGTATCTATCCGAAACCCACCATTTTTTGCTTCAGCAAAGTTGCTATCTTAACCCTCATAAAGAACATCTATCTACTCTACTAAATGCGTCTTCTGCCACATCATTTTTTCCCTAGTTAGGAAAAAATTCCTTCCCAGTTAGGAGTAAGCATTCGAAGAAATGCACCTTTTAC
>NZ_FR883088.1:0-12575 GCF_000435115.1 Bacteroides sp. CAG:633
AATACCTGTAGTTGGCCGAATACTTACGATAAAAAAAGGGTGTGCAAAATAAAGAATTCATTTCCTTAATTGCACACCCTCTTTATTATTCTATATAGCGCCTACAGCACATGTTTATTTTTTCTTCATCCGGAGTATTGTGAATGAATTAGGCTTGAACTCGTATACAAACGATGACGAGAAGCCGTTATACTCTGTCTCAACCGGCGAAATCTTCAACGGTTCTTCAAAGCTGTTTTCCTCTTCCAGCGAAGTACTGCTCAATGTGATGACACGTCCTTTCGAAGCTACCTCACCGCCTTTCAGATTGATGCGGGTTACGCAAGGAGTTTCCGAAGCATTGACTACCTTTACAATCACCTCACCTGCCTGTTCGTCGTATCCGGCTACGTGGAACTTGCGGTTCACCGGCTTGTTGACATGTGCCAGCATCAGTTTACCGTCTACATAGTAGTCGGCTCCCATTTCCTTCAGCACAATCTTCACCTGATACCACTTATCATTTTCCACCTTATCGTTCACCTTGTCCGACAGTACACTGCTACCATTGTTCTTCACAGTTTCAATGGCAGTCGAAGTATTGCCCCATCCGCCGGCGTTCAGCATATATCCGTCTTTCAGGTTCGGTTCTTTCATGCCGAAGTAAGCAAAGAATCCTTCATCGCCCGACAGTTTGTTTACTTCAAACTCTATCACATCACCGGCTCCGGCCTTTGCCTTGTTCCAGAACAGGGCCGTGCGGGTTTCATTGCTGCTCTGTGCATATACACCCTGTTCAGCTTTCCATTCTCCGCTTACTGCTGTCCATTGAGAAGCGTCGTTCATATCAGCTTCGGTCTTCACACCGGTACTGTCAGTCACAGAAAGATTACGGAACTGTACCTGCGTGCTCCAGCTACCAAAACCTACATATCCTTTTTCACGGATCATCGGTTCGGTCACCTCCCACAACAGTTCCGACTTGGTCGGCAGATTATATGTAGGTTTGTTATCGGCAAACATCTTCTGTACATAGTATGACGAACGTCCCACTACCTGACTGTTGCTTATCCAGATCAGATTGGTAGCCCAGCAGCGGTCGTTCTTGTTCTCGAACAACGGAGCATACGAAGCCATGGTCACCAGGTCGCTGTTCCGTTCCATGCCAGTGATAAAGGCAGCTTCGCTCAGTGCTGCCAGCATGTTACCGCCACCTACACCCTGGTTGCAGGCATATTCTCCTACATATACCTTGTATTTGCCACGCTCATGATTGTCGAAGATATGAGTGTTATTGAAGAAAAAGTCGGGAGCCACATACCAGTGCGGATCGATCATATCGGTCTTACGAGCTTGGCCCAGACCACCCAGTCCGTGATTCGAGATCAGTGTCAGTTCCGGATATTTGGCCTTTATGGCATCGTAAAACATGTTGAAACGGCTGTCGTACAGGCTTCCCCAGTTCTCGTTACCTATTTCCACATAAGCCAGCGGATATGGTTCCGGATGCCCTTCCTTGGCACGCAGGGCTCCCCATTCGGTGTCCGTACCGCCGATCGCATACTCAATGGCATCCAATGCATCCTGCAGATAGCCCTCAGCCTCCTTGTCCGAGCAGGCTTCTCCCGAACGGTATTGACAGGCCAGTCCGACATTGCACACATACATGCCTTTGGCTCCTACATCCTCACAGAAATCCAGGAATTCCTTGTAACCGAAACCATAGCTGTTATGATACCCCCATGTATCATACTCACCCGGACGTGCTGCCGGATCACCCAACGTCTTTTTCCACTGCACGCGATTGTTCAGCGTGATGCCTTCTACGATGCAGCCGCCCGGCCAGCGTATAAAGGCAGGCTTCAGCCCTTCTATCACTTCTGCCACATCCTTACGTATGCCGTTCTCCCGACCTTTATAGGTGTCTTTCGGGAACAGTGAGACATAGTCAAAGTAGTACACGCCATTCTCCGGCAGTTCGATGGCCAACCGGCCGGCAGTAGTTGTGTCCATAGCCTGTATTTCGGCTTTGTATTCCTGCCATTTGTTGTCGTTCTTCAGTGTCAGTACAGCCTTACCCAGCTCTTTGTCGGCCGGTCCCAGCAGACGTACCGTCATCTCTTTCGCATCGCTGCTGCTGCGCATGAACATGCGCAACCGGTAAGTTGCGTCTTTCTGCAAAGCCAGTCCCCAGTATCCTTTGTTTATCAGGGCCACTCCGTTTCCTTTCTCCGAGACGTTCACCTTCATCGAATTGGGAGCAGCAGCAAAGTTCGGCTGCTCTGTCGTCAGCCCCATTTCGGCACGGGCGGCTTCGGCCACACTCAATTCCCATCCCGGATAAGGATCGCTTCCCCACCGGTACCGTCCGGATGTAGGCTGTCCGTTCGAATGATGGATCAGGGTCGGTGCCACCAGTTCATTGTTTTCTACCTTGTAACCTTCTGGAATAACCCGTTCTTCAAAACTGCGGTTCATCAGCATTTCGCCATAGAGTCCACCGTCTCCGGCATGGTTGATCTCTTCAAAAAAGATACCGTACATGGAAGCCGGCACATCCGCTCCCCGGGTGTTCATGTCTACTTCAAGCACCATTTGCGGATTAGGCGACTGGCACGACGAAATGCCAAGGGCCAGAACCGCAGCATACAGAAATTGCTTTTTCATGATAAATAATTTAAGTTGTTTGTGATAGATATAAATAATAGATGTGTGTTTTCAGCTATATATCTGTTCAGTAGATGTCGTCGCATATCCGCAAATCGGCATTTGCGGCAACGTGTTTTTCATAGGAGGCTCCTTTATTTCTGAGCCTCCAGTCTTCCCATTGAGTAAGTACCTTTCCGGATTATCTTTCCGTCCTTGTCCGTTTCTACAAAGGGACCGTGCTTTTTTCCCTGTTTGAAGAAGCCTTCAAAGCGTACACCGTTCTTGTCTGTCTGTACTCCGCTTCCTTCCTCCAGTCCGTTCACGAAACCGCCTTTATACACCGTTCCGTCGGTCTGAATCAGCGTTCCCTGTCCGTCGAATTTATTGTTTTTCCATTCGCCCTCGTACGAGTCACCCACGTTCCACTTGTATGTACCGCGTCCGTTTCGTTCGTTGTTTTTCCATTCCCCTTCGTACACGGCTCCGTTGGCCCAGGTAAATGTTCCCTGTCCGTCCTGCATACCGTTTTTAAAGCTGCCCACGTACTTGTTACCGTTGGCATAATAGTAAATGCCCGATCCCGTACGTTCACCTTCTACATAGGTACCTTCGTATCTGTCACCGGTATGGAAGAAGTAAATACCTTTTCCGTCCTGCATGTCTTCCGACCAGTCACCTACGTATTTGTCTCCGTTGGTATATTCGAATGTTCCCGTTCCCTGACGGACATCGTTTTTCCACTGTCCTTCGTATTTGCTGCCGTCGTTCCACACAAAAGTGCCTTCACCGTCTTTCTTGTCATTCTTCCACGAACCGGTGTATTTCGAACCGTTCTTCCAGGTATATGTTCCCTGACCTTCCCGTTTGTCGTTCACCCAGTCACCTTCGTACACATCGCCGGTATAGTAATACATCGTACCCTTTCCGTGCTGGTAATCCTGGTACCACATACCGTCGTAACGGTTATTGTTCATAAAATAGTAGATTCCTTTTCCGTGCTGCTGGTCCTGATACCATTGTCCTTCATACTTTTCTCCGTCCGGAAATACATAGACACCATATCCTTCCCGTTTCCCTTTTACGTATTCCCCTTCATAGACATCCCCGTTCTTGAACACGGTCTTTCCCTTTCCGTTTGGTTTGCGGCCTTTCATTTCGCCCGTATACACCGATCCGTCCTTAAACGTATAAGTACCGATTCTGATTTCCGAGGAGAAGGTATTTTTTATCTTATCGAAGAAACTTTCTTTTTCCTGTGCCCATACCGTTCCTTGCGACAGACATAGCAGGAACAATGCTGTATATAAATATTTCATTGACAAATTCTATATTAGTTTATATTATGACCGGCTCAGTATGCCGTGCGTTGTTTGCCTGCTTACGCAACCTGCAGGCGTGCTTCTATCTCGGACAAAGATACAATTTATCTTTCAAAGCAGGGCAGTGTCTTTCGGTTTTATGATTTTTTTTTGCCCACAACCACTTCTTTTAAATTCTCTTTACACAAGTATTTCCGGGCCAGTTCGCGAATTTCTGACGGTGTCACCTCCTTTGTCTCCTCCAGCATCCGGCTGTAATAATCGTTCTCCATACCTGCCACCCGGGCATATATCCATGCGTCGGCCAGCGAGAATGCCGATTCGTAACTGCGGCACATTTCTCCCAGCATATAGTTCTTCACCATCGTCAGTTCTTCTTCCGCCACCAGCTCGTTCTGCAGCCGGTCAATCTCGTGATATACTTCCTGTATCAGAGGTTCTACCGTCTCATTGGCAGTTTCGGCACTGATCACCAGCATGCCACATCCCGGATACGGCACAGTGTATGCCGAAATGTTGTATGTATATCCCTTTTCCTCCCGGATATTCGACATCAGCCTGCTTCCGAAATATCCGCCCAACAGCGTCACCAGCACCCTGGTCTTCAAGAAGTCCGGATGTTTGTGTTCCAGCGTAAGCATTCCCATCCGCACGGCACTCTGCAAAGCGTCTGTCCGTTCCGTGAAAAAGCGTTTCCCTTCACAGCTTTCCGGTGCAAAAACCTTTTTCTCCGGCACCACAAATCCTTCTCCGAAAGGTGCGCTGCCGAAAACCTGTTCTATTCTGTCCAGGCACTCATCCGTCACTTTGCCCGACAAGTATATCGTACAGTTGCGCGAATGATAATAGCGGTTATAGAAAGCACGCAGCACCTCCGGCGAAATATGGCGGTAATCTTCTTCCTCCACCACCTGTCCCAGCACGTCGCGTGTGCCCAGCACTGCTTTCATCAGCGAGCGGTGAGCCAGATAGTCCACTTTCGACATATTCACCAGAAACTGCCGCAGGTTGTTTTCCACCACAATACCCAGTTCCTTTTCCGGAAACGCAGGCTCTTTGATGATTGCCTCCATCACCTCCAGGGTCTGCGGCAGGTATTTGTTCAGCGAATAAAGAGTTACATAAGAATACTCCATGCCATTCGACAGCTCCAGCCATGCTCCATAGTAGTCCAGCTTTTCTGCAATTTCGGCTGTTGTCATCCGCTTCGTACCTTCACGCAGCATCCTGTTGGTAAACAGCGCCTGCAAAGGCTGTGTCTGTCGCCACAGTCCTCCTGCCACCATCACGTCAATGCGTATCACTTCGTTGTCACCGGCATCCAGCACATTCAGTTCTACGCCGTTGGGCATTATTCTGCATACCGGTTCCTGAATGTTCAAGTGTTCCGGACGGCATATCGGAGGTTGTACGTTTCTGTTCAGCATTGTTTCTTCAAGAACTCTTCCGCCCTTTCCAGATCCTGTGGCGTATCAATACCTATTGTTTCCACATTCGTAATACCCGCCTTGATGGTATAGCCGTTTTCCAGCCACCGAAGCTGTTCCAGCGACTCGGCCACTTCCAGCAACGACTGCGGCAAAGCCGTAATCTCTTTCAGCACTTCTGCCCGGTAGGCATACAGACCGATATGTTTGTAGTAGACATGATTCTTCAGCCAGTCCTTCTTCTCCGCATTCCGCTGATAAGGTATAATCGAACGGCTGAAGTACAACGCATTCATATTCTTTCCAAGTACCACTTTCGGCGAATTGACATTCTCCAGTGCCTCCCAGCCGTCTTCCACCGTAAAGGGCTTTACCAATGTAGCAATCTGTGTCTTCGGATCGTCAAAACAGGCTTTCACCGTTTCCAGTTGCGAAGGCTGGATGAACGGTTCGTCACCCTGAATGTTCACTACCACGTCAAAGTCTCCGCCTATCTTGGTATAGGCTTCGAAGCAACGGTCGGTGCCACTCTTATGGTGGACCGAAGTCATCACTACCTTGCCGCCAAAAGCCTTTACCGCAGCTTCAATCCGTTCGTCATCCGTAGCCACCCAGGCGTCATCCAATACACCTGCTACCTGTTCGTAAACACGCTGTATAACGGTTTTCCCACCCAGCATTGCCAATGGCTTGGCCGGAAAACGTGTCGACGCATAACGCGCCGGTATAATTCCTAAAAACTTCATAAACAAAATATATTTAAGTCTCGCAAATACTCAACTTGTCAGTAGACAAGACCACAGTCAACAAGTCTACAAGGCCGGAACATCCTGCTTGATGAGATACCGCTTGGAACAGATCGCTACAAACACCTTGTCAACTCGTCAACTATGAAGTGGGAAGGAATTTAATGAAGAATGAAAAATGAAGAATAACACTAACCTATTTACCATTAACCATTAATCATTAACCATTTATCACCATTCCTTTTTTATTTCGTATCGCCACTCAACGCTCCAGTTGCGACAGCCCTCTCCGCACATATTCCCTTTGCATATCTTCCGGTTTGAAGACTGTCGTATCGCATGCCAGCAAGTCTATATCCAGCCGGATGATCTCCCGAGCTTTTTCTTCCGGTTTCCGTCCCGCCTCCCGCTCTATCGCCTTCAGCAAGGCATTCACCTCCTCTGCCGGACAGTCCGACCGAAAACGTGCCACCTGATTGGCAAACGGCGCCGTCCGCTTGCAACACAGCGGTTTCGTCTCCTCCTCTTCCGCAAAGCAGATGTCCGGAAACAGTTCTTTCAGCCGCCTGCGTGCCAAGGCCAGGTTGTCCTTTTGCTGCTCATTACTCCCTATGCAAATCGTATAAACCAAGGCTGTCACGTATCATTTAAAAGCAACTGACATATTCCTTTTCATTCAGGCACGGACTACACGGAAAAACGCGAAAACTTCCGAAACCGGATTCATCAATTAAACAAGTCATCCAGTCCCTGTATCGGTTCGTCCGTTACAGTGCTGTCCGTCGCCTCCGAATCCTTGCAGGGATCATAACCTTCCGGCAGTTGGAATGTCTCCGTTTCGTCATATCCCAACGTCTTGTCGGCATACACCTTCACCATATATTTGGCCCAGATAGGCAATGCCATCGAAGCACCCTGTCCGTAGAACATGCGGTCGAAGTGGATGTCACGGTCCTCACCGCCTACCCAGCAACCCGAAACCAGCGACGGCGTAAATCCCATGAACCATCCGTCCGAGTTGTTGTTCGTTGTACCCGTCTTACCACCCATATCGGCTTTCACGCCCAAGCGGCGTACCCGTCCGCCCGTACCTTCATTGATCACGGCACGCAGCATCACCAGCATCTTGTAAGCACTCGACACACTGATCACCTCCTGCATTTCCGGCGCAAAGGTAGCCAGCACGTTGCCTTCATTATCCTCGATGCGGGTCACAAAGAGCGGTGCCACGCGGATACCTCTGTTCGGGAACGCCGTATAAGCGCTCACCATCTCGCCCACCGAGATTTCGCACGGACCCAGGCAAAGTGCAATCGAAGGCACAATTTCCCTGTTGCGTACGCCGAAGCTGTGCACCAGTCTCTTCAGTTCGTACGGATTCAGCTTACTCATCAGGTTGGCGGTAATCCAGTTGTCCGAGTTGGCAAGTCCCCATTTCAGGGTCACCATCTCGCCATATCGTTTGTTGTTGGCATTTCTCGGCGACCACGGTGTTCCGTTCTCGTCAAACCCGTGGAACTCTACGTGTCTCATCTGGTCGCAGGGCGAGAATCCGTTCTCCATGGCCAGCGCATACACATAAGGCTTCATGGTCGATCCGATCTGTCTGCGTCCCACCATACCCATGTCATACTTGAAGTAGTGATGGTTCGGTCCGCCCACATACGCCTTCACATGTCCGTTTCTCGGATCCATCGACATGAATCCGGCTCTCAGGAAGAATTTGTAATAGCGTATCGAGTCCATCGGCGTCATCACCGTATCTCTTTCCCCGTTCCAGGTGAACACCGTCATTTCCTCCGGCGTATCAAAAGCCTTTCTGATTTCCTTTTCCGACGCGCCCCCCTCTTTCATCTTCCGGTAGCGGTCCGACTGCTTCATGGCTCTGTCCAGAATAGAGTTTACCTGCTCCTGAGTCAGTTCCCGCGTATAAGGAGCCGTCTTCTGTCCCTTCTTCTCCTTGAAGAAGTAATACTGCAACTCTTTCAGATGTTCCGTCACCGCTTCTTCCGCATACTTCTGCATACGCGAGTCGATGGTAGTATAAATCTTCAGACCGTCCGTATAGAGGTTGTATTTCGACCCATCTTTCTTCCGGTTCTTCTCACACCAGCCGAAGAGGGGATTGTTTTCCCAGTCCAGCGAATCCTCGTAATACTTCTGCATCTGCCAGCCGCGATATTCCGAACGCACCGGCTTCTTGGCATTCAGCACACCACGCAGATATTCCCGGAAGTATGTAGCCAATCCCTCGTTATGGTCCACCCGGTGATACGTCAGCTTCAGGGGCAATGCCTGCAGCGAGTCACACTCTTCCTGCGTGATGTATCCAGCCTTGCGCATCTGGTCCAGTACCACATTTCGGCGTCCGCGTGTCCGTTCGTTATACCGCACCGGGTTATACAGCGACGGGTTCTTACACATACCCACCAGCGTAGCCGCCTCTTCTATTTTCAGGTTTTTAGGTTCACACCCGAAGTACGTATAAGCAGCCGTTTTCACACCCACCGCATTGTTCAGGAAGTCAAACTTGTTCAGATACATCGTCAGGATTTCCTCTTTCGTGTAGTAACGTTCCAGCTTCACAGCGATCACCCACTCTATCGGTTTCTGGAACAGACGCTCCATCACGTTGTCCGCGCTGGGCGAATAAAGCTGTTTCGACAGCTGTTGCGTAATCGTACTTCCGCCACCCGCATTCTTCTGCATCAGCACACCACGCTTCAATATCGCGCGAAACAGCGCTTTGGCATCAATTCCCGAGTGTTCGGCAAAGCGCACGTCCTCGGTCGCAATCAGCGCGTTAATGATGTGTGGCGACAAGTCCTGATACCCCACGTACACACGGTTCTCCTTGCTGTACGAGTAAGTACCCAATACCACTCCGTCCTCCGACAGCACTTCGGTGGCAAATTTATAGTTCGGATTTTCCAGGTCTTCCACCGGAGGCATATATCCTATCCAGCCCTTGGCAATGGCGAAAAACACAGCGGCACAAGCCATTATGCCCAATGCCAGCAATATCCAGAGAATTTTTACGATTTTCCTTATCATGACGGATTACAATCTTTCCAAAAAACACCAATATTTAGTCCTTTAGTTTTTTAGTTTGTGAGTTTGAGGATTTTTAAATCACTGTATTACTTCAACTTAAAAACTCAAAAACTCACCAACTCACAAACTCACCAACTCAATGGTACAAAGTTACGCAATAATATGGAGAAAATAAAATCTATCTCCAGTGTTTCCACCGGTTCCCCCCTATCAGGTTCACCTTGTACACCAGTCCCGCCGATACGTACTTCCCGTCTTGCAGTTCGAACAGCAGGTTGAAGTGGTCGCTCCACATCGAGTACGTGAATCCCACATTCACCGTTTTCGAGTCATACTCGGCTATCAGATTCAGTTCCTTATGAAATGCCGGTTTAAAGTTTACCCCCACAGCAGGCCCGTTCAGCGGATAGTCCGTCCGCCTGTTGTACAGCCAGGCAGCATGAACACCCAGCTCCCCTACACGGACATCGAAGTGCTTGGTCATGGCGAGGTACATGCGATTGAAATAGCCGTTACCATTGCCTTCAATAGCCATATCCGTATAGTCAAAGCCTGCACCCGTTGTCGGGTCACTTACCCCCAGTACCACAGCCGGCATGTGTTTCCACCATTCTCCTTCCCGCAGTACCTGGAGCCGGGCTGCAAAATGACGATCCTGATTCACAAACTTTCCGTAAGTAATGGCTGGCCAATAACTGTTTTCTTTTTTTCCCTTCAGTAGGGTACAAACATACGCTATTTCCAGACGTTTAAAAAAAGTTACATTCAGAAAGTAGTTATAACTGTTATATCCCCACCAGAAGTCATTGGGCAAATTGTGTCTGTTCTGGAAATTTCCTCCGATCATTAAAGTACCGTCCCGTTGCATGTCTGCGCTGGGCATGTGCAGCAGCCCGGTCACTCCGTTGGTAAGCTGCGCCTTGCATGTCAATACCCCGAACAGCAGACATATCCATACGGCTGCCATTCTCTTTTTCCGTATACAGTTTTTCTTTCCGGCCATCTTTTTTGCTTAAATTTCCCAGCTATTTATAAAATACAAATGAACGCAGATTTTCGCAAATCTCCATAAACCGATCCCTACCGATTACAAGATTTTGCGAAAATCTGCGTTTCTTCACGTTTCCCGTTTATGGCGAGCCCTACTTAAACAGGCTGACAATCGTTGCCGCCATGGTTGCCAGCGACGAGAACGAAGTGGCATAACCCAGAATGTTTCCAAAGTTTGCTTTGCTCTGCTTCTTGTTCGGCACCACGATCTCGCATCCCGGTTCTATTTGATCCTTTCCGCTTCCTTTCACCTTCGATACCTGTCCATTCATGTAGATGATGAACTTCTTACTCTTCTTGGCATGCTGGCTGTATCCTCCTGCCTGGCTCAAATAGTAGCTGACCTTTTCCCCCTTCCGATACGACACCGTGTTTGGCATCATCACTGCTCCATTAATCTTCACCGTATTCACATATTCCGGAATGTTCAGCACGTCCCCTTCTCTCAACACCAGGTCCGCATCCCCTCCGGGATTTGCCAAAGCCGCCTCCAAGTCTATACCTACCGAGAACAAGCTGTCTACCTGCAGTCCCAATGAGTCTATGGCGTTCTCTCCCAGTTCGCGTCCCATCAGCTTCACCACGTCCTGCATCCGCTTCTTTTCCTCTTCATTCGCCACACGAGTCAGCTTCGCTCCCCGTACGTATGCCGAGTTGGTCACTCCTCCCGCTTTCTTCACCAGGTCGCTTAAGCGTTCTGCTTTCGAAGTCAGCGTATATGTTCCACCGAATATCACCTCCCCCTGTATGGTTACGTTCTGCTGGGTCTGATATCCCGGACTGCGGCGTACAAATACCTGGTCATACGGTTGCAGCACAAATCCCGGCTGTCCGTCAATCACAAATCCGTCTTTCAGTGCAAAACTGAACATCTGTCCGATGCTGTCCGTGCTGTTCACACTCTTCGTATCCTTGATGCGTCTCGACACGTCCACTCGTACTGTTGAAGCCGCTTCTTTCAATCCACCAGCCTGAATAATCAGGTCCTCCAGTGTCATGTTGTCCGCATACGGATATTCATCCGGTTTCGTCACCTCTCCGTAGATGGTCACACTGCCCAGATCCTGCAAATCGTGTATGCTGGGGATGTACAGAACATCATTTTTACGCAGCGGTATGTCTGGTATTGTTCCGTTCATCAACGCCTTCACGTCTACCGACAGAATTTCACTGGTCAGGTCGTCCCGCTGGCGTTGCAGCACAGCCCGGTTAGTGAAAGCATCGTCCATCAGTCCCTGAGCCTTTTCTATCAAAGCCCGCACCGTGTTCACCTTTCCATCCAGCGCATAGATATCCGGGCGATACACCGCACCTTTTATCTCCACTTTGTTTGTAAAGCGGTTCAGGATGGCGCCTACCGTCACCACGTCTCCGTCGCGCAGCTGACACACGCTGTAGTCCATTTCGTCCACCGTCTTCACTTCATATTCCATTCCGTTCTGGCGTACCATGCGCACACTCTTGCTGTAAGCGTCCGCGTTGAATCCTCCGGCATACTTGATCAGCGCCGCCAAAGTCTCGTCCTTCTTCATTTCGAATCTCATCGGACGCTTCACGTTTCCGCTCATCTTCACCAACATATCGTATGCCGGCACAATGATTACGTCCCCCTCCTGCAGGCGGATATCATCCTTTATCTTTCCCTGCATGATGAAGTCATACACGTCCACCGATGCGATCTTCTTCCCGTTTCTCACCAGCTGCACGTCACGCAAGCTACCGATGTCGTTCACACCACCAGCCCGATACAGTGCATGAAATACCGTCGAGAATGCCGATAGCGCATACGTACCCGGCTGCACCACTTCACCCATGATATTGATCTGGATAGTCCGTGTATTTCCCAGCGTCACCTGTATCTGATTATTTTCATTCGAAAACACCGTTCCAAGCTTGTTCTTCAGGAATCGGTTCGCTTCTTCCACCGTCATGCCACTCAGGTAAATCGGTCCCAGTTCCTGCATGTTAATTGTTCCGTCCGGCGTAATCGTTTGCCGGATACTGGTTTGGCTAGCCCCCCAGATGTCGATGATTACTTCATCGCCCGGTCCCAGCTGATAGTTGGGCGGTGTCGCCATATTGTTGTTTGGTTCAAACGTCAGGTTCCGGGTATTGAAGATATTTCTTCCAAATACCTGATCCTCCTTTACCAGCTCTTCCTTAGTCGGTTGATTATCTGTCAGTACAGTTGTTTCGTCTTTTATTTCTTCTCTCAGACGTGCTTCATTCAATTCCGTACCCTGCATGTTGACAGAATCCCGTCCCATCTGCTGTTCATACTGTTTCTTGATTCGTTCCGCCTGTCCACGGGTCACTCCTTTTCGGGCCAGTTCCACTGCAATCTGCTTCTG
>NZ_FR883088.1:12609-15800 GCF_000435115.1 Bacteroides sp. CAG:633
TTCCCTTCCTGGGTCGCCTGTTTCACATATTCTATCACCTGCTGGTCCGTCATCTTCGTTTGTGCAGATACTTCCGAAACCGCACAACCTGCCAAAAATAACGTGACAATCAGTAAACGCTTCATTTTCATATTCCTTCTTATTCAATTTATAGAACTATTTTTTATTTTTTTCCAACTATCCTCTCCCAACAGAATCCATCCGGCTGTTCCTACAAAAGCCAGGAACAAACATCCTAACAAAATCACCATTTTTCGCGGAGCTACTGGATATAAGGGTACCGTCGCTGGTTCCACCACTGCAAATACCGGTTTGGCTTCCTGTAGTTTTCCCTGTGCCATTTGTAGTTGGGTTGCCATTTGATTGTAAATCTGAAAAGCCAAGTTCATTTCATTCTGCAAGCGCTCTCCTTCTATTTTCGAGCGTTGCGTAAACAGACTTTTATTTTCGTCCACATAATTGGCATATTTTTGTTGGGCCTTATAATACTCAGTTTGTTTCTCTTTATAGAGTTTTTCCCAGTATTCACAGTCACCGGCAGCTTTTTTGGTTCGATAAGCTGTTACATAATCCTGCAATTTCTTAACTACACTATCAGCTACAGTTGCTGCCACTTCTGGATCTTGCATCTTTACTGTAATTGTGGTAAAACCTGTTTTTTTGTCGACACTAGCTTCCATCGTTTTTTTGATAGCTCCAACTTTTCCAGCTTCAGCCATTGTCAATTTAAACGGATTTAAAGTATCTACTTTTACAGTCTCATTTTTGGATGTGAACAGCGAGATAACTCCACCAACCATTTTACCAGGTAAGCCTACTACACTGCTCCACCAAGGACGTTTCACTGTACTCATATATTCATTTAATGCCATTATTGAATCGGAATCTGTAGGTTTCACCGGCATCGAATAAAGTTCTAGTGCAAAGGGATTAGAAGCAAGAATGTCAGGGAATAACAAAATATTTAGCGCATCACTTTCGCTGCTATTTGTAAAACTTCCTAACCCCATCATTGCTGCCATACTTGCTAAGCTACTGCTTGTCTTTCGCATAGATTCTGGTGCCAATGTCACAGTTACGCTATATTCTTTTGGTATACTGAAAGCAATTACAAACCCTACAATCAATGCCCCTCCCAATGTTTTATAAAACATTTTTTTTCTTCTCCAAAGTTTCTGGGCAAGTTCCATCAAATCTATCTCTTGCTCTTCCTTTGGAAGTTTATTTTCCGAATTTTCCATCCTTTTGTTTGCCTATAATTTGTAAGTAAAATAACTCATCTTGTATTCATTAACTTTGAACATTCTCATGTGCATGATCCAGTTCTTCAAATTTCGAGTTCTGGCTGATAAATTCCGGTACAAGCTCTTTCATGGCTGCCACAATCTGCATATCGTCATACGTGTAACTGGTCTTTATCAGGTTTTCAATCTGCACCTTCACCTGATCGTAATCATATTCCCGTACATTGGCAATCATGATTTTCTCGTGATAGGTCGGTTTGGTCAGTTCCTTTACGTTCAACAGTTCTTCGTACAATTTTTCTCCCGGCCGCAATCCTGTAAACTCTATTTTTACGTCCGTTCTTCCCGACAAGCTGATCATTCGTTTGGCCAGATCCACAATTTTCACCGGCTTGCCCATGTCGAAAATGTAGATTTCTCCTCCATTGCCCATGCTACCGGCTTCCAGCACCAACCGACAAGCTTCCGGAATGGTCATAAAGTAACGAATAATATCCGGATGGGTCACCGTCACCGGTCCTCCCCGACGGATTTGTTCCTTGAACCGGGGAATCACCGACCCGTTCGATCCCAACACATTGCCAAAGCGGGTTGTAATAAACTGTGTGCTTTTCCCACCCTGTTTCTGCAATTTCTTGGCCAGACTCTGCACATAGATTTCACAGATGCGTTTCGAGCATCCCATCACATTGGTCGGGTTCACCGCCTTGTCGGTCGAGATCATCACGAATTTCTCCGCCCCGTACTTCACTGCCAGGTCTGCTACCGTCCGCGTACCGTTCACATTCGTCTGAATCGATTCCGACACGTTGTCTTCCATCATCGGCACATGCTTGTAAGCCGCAGCATGAAAGATGTATTGCGGCTTGTATTGACGGAATATTTCTTCCATTCGGGTAGCGTTCGCGACGTCCGCTACAATAGTCACCGCCTTCAGATCCCGCCATTTGTCCAGCAACTCCAGCCGGATGTCGTGCAGCGGAGTTTCCGCCTGATCCACCAGAATCAGCTGATACGGCGCAAAGGTGGCCACCTGCCGCATAATCTCACTGCCAATCGATCCGGCCGCTCCCGTTATCATCACCCGTTTTCCTTCCAGGTGTGAAGCGATTTTCCGTGTATCTATCACGATCGGTTCCCGCTGTAACAGGTCTTCTATCTGCATTTCCTTCAGTTCCGACTGGTTCAGCATCTGTCCGTTCCACTCACCCAGTGGCGGAGCCGTCATCAGTTTCACACCTCCGCTCAGCAGCTGATCCAGCATCTTCGAGTTTTTCAATTCTTCCATCTTGGCAGGCGACACAATGATGGTTCTTGTTCCCTGTTCTGCCATCCGGTCAGCCAGTTCCCCATTGTTGGCATACACCTTTACCCCCATCAGCACCTTGCCGATCAATTCCGGCTCGTCGGCAATAAAACCGCGCAAGATATATCGGTTACTCAGGTTCACCCGCAACGATTTGGCGATGTTCACCCCAATCTCCTTGGCACCGTAGATAAAGACATTCGCCTTATGCTTATAGTCTACATTCAACGATTCGAACAGCTGCTTCGCTATCACACGCGAAATAGCCATCAACCCAAAATTGAACATAAACGCTACCAACAACAGGCTGCATCCCGGCAATCCAACTCTACCCAAATTATTCGTCACAATCCGCAGCACCATCAATACGGCATAAGCTACAGCCAATGCAACGAATATCCGCAAAATATCCACGAACGAGGAGTAACGCAGCACCCCCGAATACGTCTTAAATAATTTGAAGAACACCAGGTTCACGCCTACACACCACAAGACAGCAATGTCTATGTGTTCGATATTTGCCAATACCAACGAAAGGTTATACCTTAACACATAAGCAGCCATACACGAAACAGCTACTATGAACACATCAAACAGCAGAATGGCCCAAATCGGCAAAACCCTGATTGACAGGTAACGTC
>NZ_FR883088.1:15829-17666 GCF_000435115.1 Bacteroides sp. CAG:633
GGTAACGTCTGAACGAGAATTTATTGCTCATGTCGATCTACTCTTTTTTATGCACTATATAATTTCGGGCAAAAATAGTTATTTTTGCCCGAAATTATTACATTTTACCTGAAAATATTCATAAAGGACTTTCCTATATCCTTCCTCTTGTTTATTTATTCGTTATCGTTCAGCACTTTACCGTTTTATCCCGTTGCGAAGCTTCATGAAGATGGTAATACTTTTTCATAAATACCAGATAAACAATTCCCAAGAGCACTACACATCCTGCCAGATATAGATACCCGTTGTCTCTGCATTGCAAATACCCGATGGCCACCACCGCCTGTACTGCCATGTACAGCAGCGACACAAGCACATGCGGCACATGTAGTTCGTTTGCCATCAGCTGGTACAGATGTTTGCGGTGCGGCAGCCCGATATTCTCGTGCAACATCAACCGGTGTACAATGGTCAGCACACTGTCCACCCCGTATACCGCCAGCAACACAATCCAGCTGAAATCCTCTGTCTGCATCACCAGTTTTCCGATCAGAAACAGAAGAATGAAAGCGATGCTCACCGATCCCACATCTCCGGCAAAACACTTGGCCCGTTTGCGGAAATTGAACAGGCAGAAAACGAGCACCGACAGCATCACAATATAGATGAAGTCAGGTTCCACAAATGCCACCACCGCCCGGTTGACGTACGCCAGCACCGCCAGTATCACCAGCGAATACCCGCCCGTTATACCGTTGATACCATCCATAAAGTTATAGGCATTGATAATGCCTGTACATACCACCAGAGCGACAGCTACCCACCACCAGGGCAATGCATACAGTCCCCACTGGCCAAACATCAATGCCATGGCCGTAAAGTGGAACAACAACCGGACACCTTGCGACACCGACCGTATATCGTCCGCCATACTGATAAACGCCACCAGCGTCAATGCCAGCATAAACCACGGATACTCCCCGTGATTGGTCACAAAATAAGCCAAAGCTCCCACATAGAAGATAATACCTCCCCCACGCAAGGTTATACGCGTATGGCTACTCCGCTCATTCGGTTTATCTATGATATTCAGTTTATCCGCAATGCGGAAATACAATAACTCCATAGCCAGCAAAGCTATTGCTATAATTACATATTCCATTTTCCTTATTTTATTTTTAATGTTGAGGGTTGAGCGTTTAGGGTTGAGGGATGAGGGTTGAGCGTTTAAGGTTGAGGAATGAGCGTTTAACGTTGAACGTTCATATTTCCATAAACTTTTACCTCTAAACTCTAAACCATAAACCCCAAACTCTAAACCATAAACCCTAAACCCTAAACCTCCCCCTCACCCTTTCGAATTCGAAGATAACGAATTTCTCAAGCCGGAAAGTTGTCGAGCTATAATTTCTATTTTTTCCTCTGTTTGGGCGTATTCTTCTGAGGTGATATATCCCAAATCTGTAGAAAGTTCAATTTGACACAACACTTCCATCAGTGACCCGTATGCAATTTCAATAAAATGTACCTGTTCTTTATTCGAGCGTCTGCTAAGCCCTTCCGCAATATTAGAAGGAACAGATATCACAGCTCGCCTAAGCTGGTCACATAATGCGTACATTTCTTTGCCTGGGAATTTATCTAACATTAAATATACATGCTTCACCAATTCCCTTGCATTCTGATACACATTAAGCCTTTGAAACGTGAACATCCTTTCTCCCATGTTATTTTTTAATGTTGAGTGTTGAGCGTTGAGGGATGAGGGTTGAGCGTTTAGTGTTGAGCGTTTAGGGATGAGGGATGAGGGCTGAGGGTTGAGCGTTTAACGTTGAACGTTCATATTTCCATAAAC
>NZ_FR883088.1:17723-28458 GCF_000435115.1 Bacteroides sp. CAG:633
CCAAGCCATAAACCCTAATCTCTAAACCATAAACCCTAAACCTTAAACCCTAAACTCTAAACCATAAACCCTAAACCAACGACATAATATCCTCTTCGCCTAACGGCGCATACGGTCCATCCTTCACTTCCAGAATCACCGAGCCGCTTTCCAATACCTCCAATGTATGCCATTGTCCGGCTGGAATGTGTATCCCATAACTACCTGTTTTCGGATCCAGTACTACCTGTTCCGTTTCCTCTTTCCGGTCGTTATAATACATCACCTTTATTTTTCCTCTCAGCAACACATACGTTTCCGCCGTATGCCGATGACGGTGTATAGGCAATACTGTTCCAGGCTCCAACGCATTCAGCAAGCGTTGTGCCTTTGCGTCCAGGCTGTCATGCAGATTATGATTCATACGCAACCTCGGACTTTCTTTCGCCTGTTGCGTCACTTCATCCAATAGCGTTTCATTAATCAGTCTCATATTTATTATGTTTTGAATGTTTAATGTTGAGGGATGAGGGTTGAGGGATGAGGGTTTAGGGTTGAGGGTTGAGAGTCGAAGGTTAAAGTCGACTATTTCCAAAAGCTTTAGAGGGTGTGTCAGAACTAAAAGTAACTGATATCTTGTATCTTGTTGTTTTTAGGCACGGATTACACGGAATTTCGCGGATGATTATTCTTCTATCTCTGCGTTTTTCCGCGTAATCCGTGCCTAAAAGAAAGCGGTTCCTTAATTTGATACACTTACTCTATTATCACCCTAAACCATAAACCCTAAACGCTAAACCCTAAACCTTCCCTACTTTCCTACTCCCCTAAACCATAAACCCTAAACGCTAAACCCTCAACCCTACACATGTCCCAGCACCCGGTCGTAATCGTCGAGAAAACGAAGAAGGCGTTGTTTGCTCTTCTTGAGCTGCGGCTCGCGTCGCCAAGAGTCAATCAGCGCGTGGGCACGGTCGTAATAGATACTGCTGTCGGTGCAACCGTAAAGGGTGACAAGCAACAGTGCCTGCGACTGCTCGGCCTTGACCAAAGGCAGAAAGGCTGAAACGGCAGCCAACAGCTGACGGCACTCGTCGCGTTGCCCCAAAACGGTGCGTGCACACAACAACAAACAGTAGAGCTTGCTGCGCAGTATGTCAGTATCCATCTGCAATTCGGCATACTGACGCAACACGTCGTCGGCCAGGGCACGGTCGGCATCGGTCACTCCGGCGGGAGTATGATAGCGACACACGGCATCGTGCAGACCTGTAAAAAGGCGGTCGTTGTCGAGGCGGGTATAGACGTGCTTGCCGGTGGTGTTCAGCGCGATGACTTCGTACTGGCCCGGTTGCACGTGCAGCAGGGGTACCCACATCCATTGGTCGACACAGACCACAATCTCTTTACGTCCGGCGCCCGGCTGGATAACGACTTCGGCTTCTACTCCCTGAAAACGTCCTTCGGTGATGCGAACGCGGTCGCCCTTACGCAACTGCCCGGCCTGAGGGACGTAAAGGGGGAGCACATCGCTATAGGAGCGTGCCACCCATTTCAGATTGGCCATGGCTGCATCGGACAGATAGGGATAATGGCTTCCCTCGCGGTCGCGAACACGGGGCAGGAAATTGTACAGGGGGAATTGGCGTTTCAGGCGAAATACTTCGACTTCGGAAGCATGAACAAACACATAATTGTACAGCAGGGGACGCTCGGTGTTGACCAGCTTGCCTCCGGACTCTTTCACTTCGACATAGGAAGGAGCAAAATAGTCGAACAAAGTACCACCTTCGCGAATACGGCGATTCAGCTCGGTCTGCAACCCTTGCGCAGGTCCCCGATGACAGGACGGCAAGGAAAGCACATACCAGCGAACCTGATGACCGTTGCGGACTCCCTCCAGCATTCCGGCATCGACCGTACCAGCGTTTACTTCATTCATAGTCAAATCTCGGCCATATCAGCTTATTGTTATAACAAGCTAATACCCAATATCTTACAATTTAAAATCCGTACATTGCTGAAAATTTCAAGTTCTCCTGTTCTTTCACAACCGAAACAAACAGCCATGTTGGAATTTTCAGTTTTTATACCTTTCCCAATTTACAAATGTTTATCAGTAAGAGAACGCAACGGGAGCTCAAATACTGCATGAACCGGCAAGAAAAAGAATTATTTTCCTTCTACTGCCCGACTGCATCCGGAATGAACCAATATGAACTTCCGAAGCCCGTCTTACTGGTTGCAAAGATGCACATTATTTTATTAACGAACAACTAAAACAGGAGGTAAAATCGAATTTTTTCTTAACAAGGGGAAGGATGAAGACAGATGTTCACCACAGAAAATACGGAGTAACACAGAAGGCACTGGTTTTCAGGAAGGATTACACGAATTGACAGAAACAGGAAAACGGTATGGCGTTATCTGAATTGCAAGTGTGTCATTTTGTCACAAACAACTGAATTTACTTAAGGTTAACTTCGTTGATTTTCAATTCGCAAGTACTCAACTTATTAGTTGACAAGGCTTCAGTTAACAAGTCTACTAGGCTGGAACTTCCTGTTTAACAAAGTACCTCTTGAAACGGCTCGCTACAAACACTTTGTTAACCCGTCAACTTGTTGCTTGTCAACTGAAACCTGAGCTTACGACATCATCGCCTATGCAGTTCGGTAAGATCGAAACTTGAGTGATAAAAAAATGCCCTGCCTATTGTTACAGCGAAACAGCCATTTCTGAAATGGGCGTTTCGGAAACATAAAAAGAAAGGAGCAAAGATAGAAAAAGGTGAGCGCAGAGACAAATGAAAACTAAAGTTTTCAATTTGGCTATGCCGAACCGCATCCTATCTTATCCAAAGATATAAAATATCCTGCAAAGGGCTGTCTATGGATGATATGTAGTTTTTTTGCCGCAAAAAAATGGAGCCGATTGTTTTCAGCTACCGCATTTTTTATCTACCTTTACACTCTCGGAAAATAAGAATTGGAGTCCCGTAAAGTAACTTACCCGTACGGGACCTATCAAAAAAAGTATTCAACAATATGGAAAACAGAAGTTTAGTGACCATTGCCGAACACAGCAGAGAGAAAATTCTCTACATGCTTGAGATGGCAAAACAGTTTGAAGAACGTCCGAACCGACACCTGCTGGACGGAAAAGTCGTAGCAACCCTATTTTTCGAGCCTTCTACACGTACACGGCTCAGCTTTGAGACGGCTGCCAACCGGCTGGGAGCACGCGTCATCGGATTCAGCGACCCGAAAGCGACCAGTTCGTCGAAAGGTGAAACACTGAAGGATACCATCAAGATGGTGAGCAACTATGCAGACATCATCGTGATGAGACACTATCTGGAAGGAGCTGCCCGATATGCCAGCGAGGTGACCAACGTGCCCATCGTGAATGCAGGAGACGGTGCCAACCAGCATCCTTCGCAGACGATGCTCGACCTGTACTCGATCTACAAGACGCAGGGAACACTGGAAAACCTGAACATCTTCCTGGTGGGTGACCTGAAATACGGACGTACCGTACACTCGCTGCTGATGGCCATGAGACACTTTAACCCGACTTTCCACTTCATCGCACCCGATGAGCTGAAAATGCCGGAAGAATACAAAATATACTGCCGCGAACATGGTATAAAATATGTGGAACATACCGACTTCACGGAAGAGACGATAGCGGATGCCGACATCCTGTACATGACACGCGTACAGCGGGAACGCTTCACGGATCTGATGGAGTACGAACGGGTGAAGAACGTATACATCCTGCGCAACAAGATGCTGGAACATACGCGTCCGAACCTGCGCATCCTGCATCCCCTGCCCCGCGTGAACGAAATTGCCTACGACGTGGACGACAATCCGAAGGCTTATTACTTCCAGCAGGCACAGAACGGACTGTATGCCCGTGAAGCGATCCTGTGCGACGTGCTGGGCATCACGCTGGAGGAAGTGAAAATGGAGCATGAATAATGGGAAATCAGTGAATCATTTCCATTGCCAATCCCCCAATTATCAATTTTCAATTATCAATTTTCAATTAAAAAAATGAACGATAAGAAAGAACTGCAGGTGGCCGCTTTGGAGAACGGCACTGTAATCGACCATATTCCTTCCGAGAAGCTGTTTACCGTGGTGTCGCTGCTGGGACTGGAACACATGAACAATAACATCACCATCGGATTCAACCTGAACAGCAAGAAACTGGGTAAGAAAGGCATTATCAAGATTGCCGACAAATTCTTCTGCGACGACGAGATAAACCGTATCGCCGTAGTGGCTCCGAACGTGAAACTGAACATCATCCGCAACTACGAAGTGGTGGAGAAACGGGAGGTGTGTCTGCCCGACGAACTGCACGGCATCGTGAAATGTGCCAATCCGAAATGCATCACCAACAACGAGCCGATGCCTACCCGCTTCCACGTGATAGACAAGGAGCATTGCGTCATCAAATGCCACTATTGCGAGAAGGAACAGAAGAGAGAGGAAATTGAGATTATATAATTAATTGATAATGGAGAATTGATAATGAATAATGACGATAGAAGACAAAGAATCAACGTTGTCGAAGAAAGGAGTTATCAATTCTCCATCCGTATCATCAATTTATACAAGTATTTGGATGAAAACAAGAGGATATACGACATTGCCCGTCAGTTGTTGAGAAGCGGTACAGCCATTGGTGCGCTCATCAAAGAAGCTGTTCACGCACAAAGTAAAGCTGACTTCCTGAACAAGATGAATGTCGCCTTGAAAGAAGCAAACGAAACAATTTATTGGCTTTCATTGCTACACGATACCAATTACTTGAAAGATAATGAGTTCTTATCCATAAACAATGATTGTGAAGAACTCCTCAAATTGTTAATCAGTATCGTAAAAACAACAAAAAATAACCTCAACCACTAATTATCAATTATCAATTCTCCATTATCCATTATCCATTATCAATTATCAATTAAATAAAATGAAAGAAGACTGGAAACCGGGGACGATGATCTATCCGCTGCCGGCTGTGCTGGTGAGCTGCGGAAGCTGTCCCGAAGAATACAACATACTGACAGTGGCATGGACGGGGACCATCTGTTCGAACCCGCCGATGTGCTACATTTCGGTACGGCCGGAACGGTACTCGTACGACATCATCAAGCGGAACATGGAGTTTGTGATCAACCTGACCACCAAGGACATGGCACGGGCTACGGACTGGTGTGGCGTGCGTTCGGGCAGGGATTACAACAAATTCGAGGAAATGCACCTGACACCGGGAAAATGTACGGTTGTGAAGGCTCCCCTGATCGAAGAATCGCCGCTGTGCATCGAATGCCGGGTGAAAGAAATCGTGTCGCTGGGGTCGCACGACATGTTCGTGGCAGACGTGGTGAACGTACGGGCGGAGACAAACCACCTGAACCCGGAAACGGGAAAACTGGAACTGGCCGAGACAAATCCGCTGGTGTATGTGCATGGCGGATACTATGAACTGGGAGATAAGATAGGAAAATTCGGCTGGTCGGTAGAAAAGAAGAAAAAATGAAACGAAGATTTTGGCACTGCTGTATGCTGCTCTGCGCATGTCTGTTCCCGGCAGGAATGTGGGGACAGGATCTGGTTGTGCCCGGAACTCCGGAAACGGAGGAGGTAAAGGAAAAGCCCGAACACGACCATACGGTGAACTTTGGCGCGAAGGGCGGATTTACTTCTTCCCTGTTCCTGGTGCCGCACCTGAACGTGAACGGTGTCAGTATCCAGGAGATACAGAACAATTACCGGATAGGCTACTTCGGGTCGCTGTTTATGCGTATCAACTTCGGGAAGCATTTCCTGCAACCGGAAGTATCGTACACGGTGAACAGCTGCGACATCAGTTTCGACAAACCGTTGCCGGAAGGCAGCAATGCCAATGACATCCCGGAAAAGGCTTCCATCGCATCGACGATACACAGTGTGGACGTCCCGGTGATATACGGCTACAACATCATCAAGGAGGGGCCGTACAGCCTGGCCATTTTCGGAGGGCCCAAGATACGTTTCATGCTGCAGAAGCAGAGCGATATCACTTTCGAGAACTTTGACCAGACCGACATACACGAGACTTTGCGCCCGCTGAACCTTTGTGCCACACTGGGTGTGGCGGTAACCATCTCGCGTATCTTCTTCGATTTCCGGTACGACGTCGGACTGCACAACATGTCGAAGCAGATTGAATATACCGTTCCTCCCGTTGAAGGAATGCCCGGAACAGTAGAGCCAGACAAAGGCATCTACTTCCACCGCAAAGACAACGTGATGAGCTTCTCGCTGGGGGTGTTCTTCTGAAGGGGGATGAGATTTTGCAGCAGTCTGAAAAATATTCTCTGCAACCGAAAAAACGGGGTCCTGCTTTGCGAAACTTAATTTATTTGCCTACTTTTGCGAACCTATAGCAAACAAATGCGGATTTATCAATTTATCTTATAAGAAATGAAAAGAGACGATTTGATTTTCGACATTATCGAAAAAGAACATCAACGCCAGCTGAAAGGCATTGAACTGATTGCATCAGAGAACTTTGTAAGTGACGAAGTGATGCAGGCAATGGGATCCTGCCTGACCAACAAGTATGCGGAAGGATACCCCGGTAAGCGTTACTACGGAGGCTGCGAGGTAGTAGACCAGAGCGAACAGATTGCTATCGACCGTATCAAGAAGATCTTCGGTGCGGAATGGGCCAACGTACAACCGCACTCAGGCGCACAGGCCAATGCTGCCGTTTTCCTGGCCGTACTGAATCCGGGAGACAAATTCATGGGTCTGAACCTGGCACACGGCGGTCACCTGTCACACGGTTCGCTGGTGAATACTTCGGGAATCATCTATCATCCCTGCGAATACAACCTGAATAAAGAAACCGGACGTGTAGACTACGACCAGATGGAAGAAGTGGCTCTGCGCGAAAAACCGAAAATGATTATCGGTGGTGGTTCGGCTTACTCACGTGAATGGGACTACAAGCGCATGCGTGAAATTGCCGACAAGGTAGGCGCTATCCTGATGATCGACATGGCTCACCCTGCCGGTCTGATTGCTGCCGGACTGCTGGACAACCCGGTGAAGTATGCACACATCGTGACTTCGACAACTCATAAGACCCTGCGCGGTCCGCGTGGAGGTATCATCCTGATGGGTAAGGACTTCCCCAACCCCTGGGGCAAGACAACGCCGAAGGGTGAAATCAAGATGATGTCGCAGCTGCTTGACTCGGCCGTATTCCCCGGTATTCAGGGAGGCCCGCTGGAGCATGTTATCGCTGCCAAGGCTGTAGCTTTCGGCGAGATTCTGCAACCCGAATGGAAAGAATATGCTACACAGGTGAAGAAGAACGCCGCCGTACTGGCACAGGCTTTGATCGACCGTGGATTTACTATCGTAAGCGGCGGTACAGACAACCACTCCATGCTGGTAGACCTGCGTTCGAAATATCCTGACCTGACCGGTAAGGTAGCAGAAAAGGCACTGGTTTCGGCCGACATCACCGTGAACAAGAACATGGTGCCGTTCGACAGCCGTTCGGCCTTCCAGACTTCAGGTATCCGTCTGGGTACACCGGCTATCACTACACGCGGTGCCAAGGAAGACCTGATGCTGGAAATCGCAGAAATGATCGAAACAGTATTGTCGAACGTGGACAACGAAGAGGTAATCGCCAAGGTTCGTGCCCGCGTGAACGAGACAATGAAGAATTATCCGATCTTTGCTTATTGATTGAAGTAGGCTTATAACGTATCATAAAAATCCGTGTAATCTGTGTGTGATCTGTGGTGAAAGCCATCGGAGACGCGGATTGCACGGATTTTTTATGTTTTGACAGAAAGTAAAATTTGTCCGTCCAAATACAGACTATAATCAAAATTATTGTAACTTTAGCCCGATAATACGTTGCAGATATGATTTTTAAAGAAGTTGAAATTAATAATTTCAGGGGGATCAAGCATCTTTTTCTGCCTAACTTAAAGCAGGTCAATCTGCTGGTAGGCAAGAACAACTGCGGAAAATCGAGTGTGCTTGACGCACTGTTCCTGCTGTCCGGCTTTTCAAATCCTCTCCTGATTTTGAGAATCAACCAGTTCAGGGATTACGATTCTTTCGCTCAGGAAGATATCAGCCTGAACTTCTACAATATGGCATCGGAAAATCATATTCTGATACAGGGACAAAAGCAAGACGGTACTGTAAGGACACTGGAAATTGCTCCTATCATCTCAGAGTCTTCTCGCATCGTGATATCGGGAGAACAGATTTCGACACAGGCCCTTTCGAATCAGGAAGCGAATATCACTACCGGACTATCCATGAACTTCAGCTATACCCTAACAAATGGAGAAACGATAAGCGACCGCTCGGCCATCCTTATTGACCCTAAAGAAAAAGGGGGAAACGTCCGGATAGAAACGTCGAAACAATACAAGGAAACACTGTCGGGAGTTTACATCAATTCGAAATTCGCATTCAGCATCGCCGTCGAAAACCTGACACGCATCATTGAAGCGAAACAAGAGCCGGTCATCGTAGAGATACTACAGCACGTAGAGCCCAAAATAAAATCCATTCATGTACTGAAATCGGGAGTCAGCGTAGACATCGGACTAAACAGATTGGTTCCTATCAACATGTTAGGAGATGGGATAAGAAAATTACTGGCGATTATCACTTCACTTTATGGCTGCAAAGAAGGGATTATCTTTATTGATGAAATAGATAACGGCATGCATTTCTCTTCATTGGCTTCGCTATGGAAAGCAATCCTGAAAACCGCCCGAATGCTCGACGTACAGGTATTTGCTACTACACACAATATCGAATCACTCCAGGCGCTCAATAAGATACTGAGTGAAATCGATGACAAAGAAATGCAGGATGAAATCATGTGCTATTCCTTAAGGCATCTGCCAACAGATGAAATGAAGGCCTATGAATATCCTTATGAGAAATTTCAATATGTCATTAATCAAGAAATTGAAATAAGATGATCAGAATCTTTGTCGAAGGGAGAGATGCGCAGTTTTTAGAGAAATACCTTGTTTTTCTCTGGGGAGAAAACCGGGAAAGGTGGGAAATTCTGCAAACCAACGGGTATACAAACTTGCCCCTGTTAGATCAGAAGTTTAAAGAGAATACAGAACAAGGAGGAGTGAATCTGATTATTTTTGATGCAGATTTTCCTCAGAATGGAGGCGGGTGTGACCAGAGAAAAAAATATCTCCAGGAACAGTTGGATAATTTATCTATTTCTGCAGATATATTTTTATTTCCCAACAACAGGGAAGACGGTGATTTTGAACTACTGTTGGAACATATTGTCAACGAAGAACATGCCTGTCTGCTGAAATGTTTTGAAGGATATGAGAAATGCGTTGCCGGACACGTAAATCCAGATGGAAGCCTCAAATACATTTCGCCCAACAGAAAGGCTAAGATATATGCTTATATAGAATCTTTTAAAAAATCGAGAAAGGAAACCGAACGATTTAAAAAACAAAAAGATTTCTTCTTTGACAACCCCAAGTATTGGAATCTGGAAACAGAATATTTATCCCCTTTGAAAAACTTTCTGCAAAGTGCAGAAAACAAGCATTCAAACTCAGCTTTATGAAAACCGAAAAACAGAAAGCGGCCGAAGGGCTGCTGTATGATGCCAACAATGATCCGCAGCTGCAACAGGAAATGCTGGAGACGCGTTGCCTGCTGCACGAATACAATCTGCTGCCACCCGACCGTGGCGAGGAACGGGACCGGCTGATACGCCGTATTGTGAACATGGGCGAAGGAGGATGCATCATTTCGCCTTTCTACTGCGACTATGGTTACCACATCCACATCGGAAAGAATTTCTTTGCAAACACCAACTTAGTGATTCTGGACGGAGCCGACGTCAGCATCGGCGATAATGTATTCATCGCTCCCAATGTGGGCATCTATACCGCCGGACATCCGCTGGACGTGGAACAACGCAATGCCGGACTGGAGTATGCTTACCCCATCCGCATCGGCAACAACGTGTGGATCGGAGGGAACGTAGTCATCCTGCCGGGAGTGAGCATAGGCGATGGTGCCGTGATCGGAGCAGGCAGTGTGGTGACAAAGGATATCCCGGCTCATACGGTGGCGGTGGGGAATCCGTGCAGGGTGATGAGAAGCCTCACCCCCAACCCCTCTCCCAAGGAGAGGGGAGGAAGAAGTCTCACAGCCTAAGAGAAGCGGGCAAAGAATATGGCAGTTATTAATAGGTTATCATTATATCAATCTTTCATTCTCAATTCTCCTCTCCTTGGGAGAGGGGTTAGGGGTGAGGCTCTTAATGTGCCTTCCCATTTATCGCCTCCACAATATTCATCCTCGACGCCCGCCAGGCGGGAATACCGGTACTGAGCAAATTGAGCACGAAGCAGAAGAGCAACGCCCAACCAAAAGTAGAGGCATGTATCAGGATGGAGGCATCGACCACAGGCGGATTGAGTGCGGTGGTCCAGTCCTGTGCAAAGAGGGTGTCGCCCCACAGAAAAGCAAAAAGAAAGCTGATTATCAGCCCCAACACACCGGCCAGCAGGGTGACGATGAAGTTCTCTCCCAGTATCTGTCCCAGCAGTTCCATGCGTGTGCAGCCGAAGGCACGGCGTACCCCGATCTCCGCTACCCGGCGGCGCAGGCGGCTCTGCGTCATGCTGCTCAGATTGATGGCAGGCACGATGAGCAGGATGAGG
>NZ_FR883089.1:0-20085 GCF_000435115.1 Bacteroides sp. CAG:633
GATTTCTTCGTTGCCGCAGGCTGCCAACAGCAGGGCCAGTGCGGCGATGGTCATGTTCTTTGTTCTCATTGCTTATCATTATTATTTAAGAATTTACCAAATGTCGTCGTCATTTCCGTCTCCGAAGCCGTCGTGCCCCGCGTCGGGGAAACTGGCCAAGAAGCCAGCCTCGACCTCCACTTCGATCACTTCGCACCGTGGAGACTCGTAAGCCCCCAAGCCGGTGTATTCTTCATTCTTGTTCTCTTGCATATCGTTAATATTTATTTAGATGATTCGGGGAAAGCGACAGGACAGGAACGCAAAAAAAACTGCAAACCCACGCAGAGGAGAGAAGACGCTCCCTTCGTCGGCTTGCAGGCTTCCTGGCCGTCGTTATCGCGCGTGCGATAACTATATATAAGGTATAGATAAATCCATGTGTGTTTATACAAAAATCACACATATCCAAATTTTCAGCATAGTTTTGTGCACGTTTATTCGCAAAAAAAGCAGACATAAAGCCTATGTCGCAAAGGGTGGCTTTGTGCCTGTTCTCCATATCTGCTATATAAACGCTTGTTTGCACTGTCAAATTCTCGTTTGGTTAAGACGGGTCAAAATTAGACCAATCCTACCAAAGCGGCGGGACAATGCTTGAAAACTTACGGGACAATTTAAGGAAAAATACCTCGCAGAAGGGACAATAAGCCGAATTTCGTTCCATTGTCCTCCCCCTTCTGCCCTGACAGAAGGCATCCGCAGGTGCGGCTCTTATTCTTTTCCCTTCCGGTATGCGTCGAGGTTGCGACTATAGGTTTTCACCGAAGCAAAGCCGCTGTGAAGAGCCACCTCTTCGCGGGTTGCTGCCGGATTCTTCTTTTTATACTCCAAGGCAGCCTCGACCCGCAGCCGGTTCAGTTCCTTGTAGAACGAGCCGAAACGTTCGTTCATCACAAGCGACACATACTTCCTGTTGCTCTTCACCGCCGCTGCCAGGTCATCTAACTTCAAATTCGGGTTCAGGTAAAGCTGCTGCTCCGTCAACACAGCACGTATCTTCACCTCCAAACCATCCTTCACCTCGGCCGACAGGCTCCACGAAGAACGGACGTCATCCTCCAACGCCTTCTGTTCGGTCAGCAATGTCTCCACCTTCTGCTCTACAAAAGCCTCCGCCTCGCCTACCGCCTGCCGGCATTCATGCCGTTGCGGATGCAGAATCTGCAGCAGGATGACCACATGCATCACGGCAATACTCAACTGTAGATACATGTTATAGGTATGGCTCCCGGTAAAGAAAAGCACCCAGGCGGCTACAATATAAATAAGAGGAAAGAAAACTACCAATCGGGCAAAACGCATGGGAAAGTCGTCTTCGTTCGAATACTCCTCGTACTGATGCTTGCGTATCTGGAGGCAAAGCCACCACGTAGTACGCACCATTCCGACCGTCAGCAGCAGCGCATAAGCACCCACACACGGCAGAACTACATCGGCACGACGCCACAGCACGTCGCCTCCCATCCAGGCGAACACCCAAAGCACCGCAATAAGCAGCAAAGGCAGCACCCCCGCCACCGCCAAGTACAGCCAGCGGCGACGCACACCGGCAAAGAAATAGCGGCGGAACGACAGGATACCGGCCACCGGCAAAAACAGGACAAAAAACACACGCACAAACAGCCACGCATCCGCACTGTCCATCCGGCACAGCCATACCCCCGGCAGGGCAAAACAGGCAAAAATAAACGTCATGAGCCTGCGTGCCGGATAGAAATAGGATTCTTGCTTGTCGAAAGGACGACACATATGAAAACAGCGCACAAAAGCACAAAACAACGACGAGCACACAAGCACCAGCCCGGCTGCCGCATAATATAGTTCGGGAGTTTGCAACACCATAACAGTTACATCTTTACTAAAAACAGAGGCAAAAGTATGAAAAAAAGCAATCGGATATTTCATTTTTTTCCTTATCTTTGCCGCTGAGAGACAAAGGGGTGCCCCGACGGGCTGAGATCATACCCTCGAACCTGATACAGTTAGCACTGTCGTAGGAATTGGATATCATCGCATACTTACCAAAGCATCTGCCCGCACCTTTTTGAGTTTTTAAGTTTCTGAGGACATAAGTCCGAAGTAAAACAATGGCTTATAAACCTGCAAATTCATAAACTCAAAAAACTCCCCCCACAAAACTTAAGAACTTAAGAACTTAAAAACTTAAAAACTTAAAAACTTAAAAACTCAAAAACTTAAAACCATATGAAAATAACCGTTAACAATCAGGAAATCGACACCAATGCCACGACTCTCCGTCAGCTGGCCGAAGAACTGTCGCTGCCCGACCGTGGTGTAGCCGTGGCCGTAAGCAACCGCATGGTGCCACGCACCGAATGGGAAAATTATCAGCTGACCGAAGGAGCCTCGGTCGTCATCATCAAAGCCGCTTGCGGCGGATAATGGAAGAATTTTGAGTTTTTAAGTTTTTGAGTTTATAAGTTATTAAGTTAAAGTTACTGCTTTACTTTAACTCAAAACCCAAAAACAAACAACTTAAAAACTAAAGAACTTAAAAACTCAAAAACTTAAAGACTCATAAACTCAAAATCCTATGGCAGAGAAAGAACAACGAATGATGAACGCTCGTTTGCAGTTCATCACACACTATACCGACCAATACAGCTACCTCGACTCGGTACGCCTGGCTCTCGAAGGCGGATGCCGCTGGATACAGCTACGCATGAAGGATGCCACAGCCGACGAGATAATACGTACAGGATTAGAGGCCGCCGACCTGTGCCACAGTTACGGCGCCACCTTCCTCATCGACGACCATGTAGAACTGGTCGGACGCATCCATGCCGACGGCGTCCATTTGGGCAAGAACGATATGCCCATAGCAGAGGCACGGCACCTGCTGGGCGATGACTGCATCATAGGCGGCACAGCCAACACCATCGACGATGTAAGGGCACACTACCGCTCGGGAGCTGACTACATCGGGTGCGGTCCCTTCCGCTACACCACTACCAAGAAGAACCTCAGCCCCATACTGGGACTGGAAGGCTACGCCGGCATCGTCCGCCACATGCAGCAGGAAGGCATCAGTCTGCCCATAGTAGCTATTGGGGGTATCACCAATGCAGACATTCCCGCCTTAATGGAAACCGGCATCAGCGGCATTGCCCTGTCGGGTAGTATTCTGCGAGCCAATAATCCGGTGGAGGAGATGCAGTCGGTGTGCCGAGAATTAAAAATGAATAATTAAAAATTAAAAACGAGGTTCATGCATTCCGTGTAATCCGTGACAGATAATTTTAGTCGAAAGGGGCCTGTATAACTCCTAAAAAAATAAATTCGCAATTCAATAAATAAAAATACTCGATATGGAAAAACTAGTCATCGCGGGACGTGAGTTCGACTCCCGCCTCTTCCTGGGAACAGGAAAATTCAACTCGAACGAAGTAATGGAACAATCCATCCTGGCATCGGGCACCGAAATGGTTACCGTAGCCATGAAGCGCATCGAACTGGAAAACAAAGACGACGACATGTTGCGGCACATTGTACATCCGCACATACAACTGTTACCTAACACCTCGGGGGTACGCAATGCCGAAGAAGCTATATTCGCTGCCCAAATGGCACGCGAGGCTTTTGGTACCAACTGGCTGAAGTTGGAAATCCACCCAGACCCTCGTTACCTGCTCCCCGACTCTACCGAGACACTGAAAGCAACCGAAGAGCTGGTGAAGCTGGGATTCGTCGTACTGCCTTACTGTCAGGCCGACCCTACCCTGTGTAAGCGCCTTGAAGAAGCTGGTGCTGCAACAGTGATGCCACTGGCAGCCCCCATCGGAACCAACAAAGGACTGCAAACACGCGACTTCCTGCGCATCATCATCGAACAGAGCAACGTGCCCGTCGTAGTAGACGCCGGTATCGGTGCTCCCAGCCATGCTGCCGAAGCCATGGAAATGGGTGCAGCTGCTTGCCTGGTGAACACAGCCATCGCCGTAGCCGGCAATCCTGTAGAAATGGCTATCGCTTTCAAAGAAGCCGTCATAGCCGGACGCCGTGCCTACGAAGCCGGACTGGGCACACAAGCAGCCGACCTGGTTGCATCGGCCTCATCGCCACTGACAGCCTTCTTAAACAATTAAGAATGAATAATGAGAAATTAAAAACGAAGGAGCCACGACTCCCCCACTATTAATTTTTAACTTTTAATTTTTAATTCCATAAATGAAAGAACAAGATAAAAGAGCGTACGCTCATGCAGAGAAAGCCTACATGCAGGGCACTCTTTATCCTTATATAAAGGTAGGAATGCAGAAAGTCAACCTCACCCCCACCGTGACAATTGTCGACGGCGAGAAAGTGATGACACCCAATGCCCCCGTCTATGTCTACGACACCAGTGGTCCCTTCAGCGATCCAGATATTGAGATTGACCTGAAAAAAGGATTGCCCCGTATGCGCGAAAGCTGGATAACCGGTCGGGGTGACGTAGAACAGCTGCCCTCCATCACCTCAGAATACGGAAAGATGCGCCGCGACGACAAGAGCCTCGACCACCTGCGCTTCGAGCACATCGCCCTGCCCTACCGCGCCAAAGCAGGTAAAAACATTACCCAGATGGCCTATGCCAAGGCAGGTATCATCACCCCCGAAATGGAGTATGTGGCCATCCGCGAAAATATGAATTGCCGTGAACTGGGCATCGACACCTACATCACCCCCGAGTTTGTCCGCGATGAAATAGCAGCCGGACGCGCCGTATTGCCTGCCAACATCAACCACCCAGAAAGCGAACCGATGATTATCGGACGCAACTTCCTGGTGAAAATCAATACCAACATCGGTAATTCAGCTACGACATCGAGCATCGACGAAGAAGTAGATAAGGCCGTATGGAGCTGTCGCTGGGGAGGTGATACCCTGATGGATCTCTCTACCGGAGCCAACATCCACGAAACACGCGAATGGATTATACGCAACTGCCCTGTACCCGTAGGTACTGTACCTATCTATCAGGCTTTGGAGAAAGTAAACGGACGAGTGGAAGACCTGACGTGGGAAATCTATCGCGACACCCTCATCGAACAATGCGAACAGGGAGTAGACTACTTCACCATCCATGCCGGCATACGCCGTCAGAATGTACATCTGGCCGACAAGCGTTTGTGCGGCATCGTTTCACGTGGCGGAAGTATCATGAGCAAATGGTGCCTTATCCACGATCGTGAAAGCTTCCTTTACGAGCACTTCGACGACATCTGCGACATTCTGGCTCAGTACGACGTTGCCATCTCACTGGGTGATGGTCTGCGTCCAGGCTGTATAGCTGACGCCAACGATGAAGCGCAGTTTGCCGAACTCGATACCATGGGCGAGCTTGTGCTCCGCGCCTGGGACAAGAACGTTCAGGCATTCATCGAAGGCCCGGGACACGTTCCTTTGCACAAAATACGTGAGAACATGGAACGACAGATTGACCATTGCCACAATGCCCCCTTCTATACTCTTGGACCGCTTGTCACCGACATTGCTCCTGGTTACGACCACATCACTTCGGCCATCGGTGCGGCCCAGATAGGCTGGTTGGGTACGGCCATGCTGTGCTACGTCACTCCGAAAGAACACCTTGGGCTGCCTAATAGAGAAGATGTACGTACCGGTGTCATCACCTATAAAATCGCCGCTCATGCAGCCGACTTAGCCAAGGGACATCCCGGTGCACAAATCCGTGACAATGCCTTGAGTAAAGCCCGCTACGAATTCCGCTGGCGCGACCAGTTCCACCTGAGTCTCGACCCCGACCGTGCATTGGAATACTTCAACGAAGGACGCCATACCGACGGCGAGTATTGCACGATGTGCGGTCCCAACTTCTGTGCCATGAAGCTGAGTCGGGATCTTAAAGAAATTAATAATTAAACACCAATCACAACTTTTAATTTTTAACTTTTAATTATTCACTGAACCAAATGTTTTCAGAAGAACTTGAAAAAATAGATTGGGAGGAAACCACCAAAGCCATCTACTCGAAAACCGAAAACGATGTGCTTCGCGCCCTCGGCAAAGAGCACTGCGATGTAGATGACTTCATGGCACTTGTGTCACCCGCCGCCAGCAAATACCTGGAACCCATGGCACAACTGAGCAAGAAGTATACCGAAGAACGTTTCGGCAAGACCATATCCATGTTCATACCTCTTTACATCACCAACTCGTGTACGAACTCATGCGTCTATTGCGGGTTCCATATCAGTAACCCGATGGCACGCACCATTCTGACTGAAGAAGAGATTGTGAACGAATACAAAGCCATCAAAAAGCTGGCACCCTTCGAGAACCTGCTGCTGGTAACGGGCGAAAACCCCGCCAAAGCCGGCGTACCTTACATAGCCCGTGCACTCGACCTGGCCAAACCTTACTTCTCGAACCTGAAAATCGAGGTAATGCCTCTTAAAACGGAAGAATATGCCGAGCTGAAAGAACATGGGCTGAACGGAGTCATCTGCTTTCAGGAAACATACAACAAAGCTCACTACAACATCTATCATCCGCGTGGCATGAAATCGAAGTTTGAGTGGCGTGTTAACGGATTCGACCGCATGGGACAAGCTGGCGTTCACTCCATTGGTATGGGAGTACTGATTGGTCTGGAAAAAGAATGGCGCACGGACATCACTATGATGGCGTACCATCTGCGTTACCTGCAAAAACATTACTGGAAGACGAAATACAGCGTCAACTTCCCGCGTATGCGCCCGGCCGAAAACGAAGGCTTTCAACCCAACGTCATTATGAGCGACCGTGAACTGGCACAAGTAACCTTTGCTATGCGCATTTTCGACCACGACGTGGATATTTCGTACTCGACCCGCGAACCGGCTTACATCCGTGATCACATGGCTGCACTCGGAGTGACTACCATGAGTGCTGAAAGCAAGACCGAACCCGGAGGATATTATACCTATCCACAAGCATTGGAACAATTCCACATCAGCGACGACCGTACGGCGGTAGAAGTAAATGCTGCCCTGAAACACATCGGACGCGAACCGGTATGGAAAGACTGGGATTCAAGTTTTGACTTGTTCGGTTCCAAATAATCTATTTTCTGTAATACAAGGAATGGTACACTTGTGATACTACCAATCACAAAGATGTCCCATTCCTTTACCATAGATAAAAATCTCAAAAAATAATAGCCATGACCTCACGGTATACCAGACAAACCGCTTTGCCTGAAATAGGTGAAACCGGACAGGAACGCCTTTCGCGCGCACGTGTCCTTATTATAGGTGTAGGCGGACTTGGCGCTCCTATCGCCCTCTACCTGACAGCAGCCGGTATAGGAACAATCGGCCTGATTGATGATGATGTTGTCAGCTTAAGTAACCTGCAACGCCAAGTGTTATACAGCGAAGCTGAAGTAGGACAACCCAAAGTAATTTGTGCTGCCCGACGCTTGCATGAACTGAACAGCCAAACATCCATACACACCTATCAGACAAGGCTAACCCGCCTGAATGCCGAAAAGCTGATCGCAGAATACGACATCGTAATAGACGGATGCGACAATTTTACCACCCGCTACCTGATAAGCGATGTCAGCTCCCGACTGGGAAAGCCTTATGTTTATGGTGCTATTCAGGGATTCGAAGGCCAGGTTTCCGTATTCAATTACGGCAAACAACCACGTACCTACCGTGATCTCTACCCAGCCGAAGCCAACATGCTTCAGTTGACACCAGATTCATCTGTAATAGGTATTACCCCTGCCGTAGTAGGAAGTATGGAAGCCAATGAAGTACTGAAAATTGTCTGCGGATACGGAGATGTATTATCAGAAAAGTTATGGACCATCGATCTGAGAACCCTCCAGACTTACCAATTAGCATTCTGATTACATACCGATATGCGCCCCTACAAACCAACTAACTACCCAACACCGTATTGAGTTTTACAAACAAGTTGACTATGAAACTGATTGTTATCACCCGTTCCGACTTCTTCCCTGGCGAAGCGGAAGCTATCACCACCTTGTTCTACTATGATCTGGAAATTCTTCATTTGCGAAAGCCAGAATCTGACATTACAGAAATTGAAAGTCTACTTGACAAGATACCCGAAGAATATCATTCGCGCATTGTTGTTCACGAACATTTTCAGTTAGTCAACCGATACCACCTGAAAGGTATACATTTAAACAGGCGTAATCCCCATGTTCCCCAAGACTATAAAGGACATATCAGTTGCTCCTGTCACTCGTTAGAAGAGGTTAAGCAACACAAGCCATCCTGCAATTACGTATTCCTTAGCCCCATCTTCGACAGTATATCCAAAGCCGGCTATTCGTCGGCTTTCACAGCCAACCAGTTGCAAGAAGCCCACCGACAAGGCATCATCGATTCCCGTGTCATGGCATTAGGAGGGCTCGATAGCGAACGAATGAACGACATAAAACAATTCGGCTTCGGAGGTGCCGTTTTGTTGGGCGATATCTGGAATCATTTAGGCAATGACTTCATACCTCATTTTCTTCGCCTGCGGCAAGCCGCTTTCACACCAATCATCCTGTCCATTGCAGGCTCTGACTGCTCGGGGGGTGCAGGCATTCAGGCCGACACAAAAACCATTTCAGCCTTAGGAGGATATGCCGCTACCGTCATAACAGCCATCACTGCCCAAAATACCCAAGGCGTACAAGCCGTCTATCCACAAACAGATGAGACAGTACGACGTCAGATAGAATCTGTGATGGACGACCTCCCCCCTCATGCCGTTAAAATAGGTATGGTACACGATGCAAATATTGTTACAGCCATTACTGATTGCCTGCAAATATACCGCCCTCCACATGTTGTCTACGATCCGGTCATGATCTCTACCAGTGGGCGCCGGTTGATGACTGAAGAAACCATACAAGCTATCTGCGAAAAGCTGTTTCCCCTATGTACGCTCATCACTCCCAATCTGCACGAAACAGCACTGCTGACCGGTAACACAATAAACAGTATAAACGACATGGAAGAAGCCGCACAAACTCTTGCCCATCGTTATGGAATTTCAGTACTCGTAAAAGGCGGGCACCTGGAAGGAAACGAAATGTGTGATGTCCTGTTCCATCGGGAAAACATATATCGCTATAATGTAGCCAAAATTGAAAGCCATAATCTGCATGGAACCGGTTGCACACTTTCGTCGGCCATCGCCACACAATTGGCCTACGAAAATCCCATGGAAGAGGCTGTCAGACAAGCCAAACAATATGTTTATCAGGCCATCAATCGAGGGAAAAACATGCAAATTGGTCAAGGGAACGGTCCGCTATGGCACTTTTTTTAGAATAATACCTACTTATTCTTAATTTAATCCGCTATTTTTGCAGAGATTATCACCATTAATAGGTATTAATATGGAAAAAGCAAAAGTATATTATTCGGATTTGCGTACTTCTCCAACATCAAACCTGCTGGACAAAATGGAACGCCTGTTGAAACGTGCCGGTATTGCGCAGCTTCCCTTAAAAGATAGCTTTACAGCTATCAAAATTCACTTTGGTGAACCTGGAAACCTGGCATATATACGTCCTAACTATGCTGCACGTATGGCAAACCTGCTTCGCCAACTGGGTGCAAAGCCTTTTCTGACCGACTGTAACACATTATATAGCGGACGCCGTTCGAATGCAGTAGACCACTTACAAAGTGCCATGGAAAATGGATTCAATCCTATATCGGCACAATGTCAGGTTATTATAGGAGACGGTCTGAAAGGTACAGATTACCGTGAAATTCCTTTAAACGGTGAATACTGTCCTGCTCCCAAAATCGGTACAGCCATTGCCGATGCAGATGTGATTATCAGCATGAACCACTTCAAAGGACATGAACAGGCGGGCTTCGGCGGTGCACTGAAGAACCTGGGAATGTGATGTGCCAGTGTAGGCGGGAAACTGGAATTGCACGCAGCATCGCAACCCAAGATTAATACAAACAACTGCATCGGATGCAACATCTGTGTAAAGCATTGTGCCCACGACGCCGTGCATCTGAATGCGGACCGCAAAGCCGAAATAGACTATACAAAATGCGTCGGCTGTGGCCAATGTGTTGCCTTATGCCAACATGATGCTGCCGTCGTCAGCGATTGGGACACCTCAGAACGGTTGAACTACAAAATTGCAGAATATGCTTTGGCTGTAGTAAAAGACAAACCACATTTTCATATCAGTTTCATTATGAACGTATCACCCGAGTGTGACTGCTGGAACCATAATGATGCTGCTATCATCCCCGATCTTGGAATGCTGGCTTCAGCCGACCCTGTCGCATTGGACAAAGCTTGCGCCGACATGGTCATAGCTACTCCCATCCTACACGGCAACAACGTATTGGGCGAGAAGCACGAACACGAGGACCTGTGCGGATGCGACAAATTCCATATAATACATCCCGATACCGACTGGTTAGCAGGACTTCGCCACGCCGAGAAAATCGGTTTGGGAACAATGGAATACGAACTTATCAAAATATAAATCTTAATATCACACCGAAATATGGAAACAAATGCAAGATTTTACTCATTGTCTTTCGGAAACATAAAGACATACTTGTTTGCCTTCTTATTTATAGCAGGCAACATCCTTCTGCCACAGCTCTGCCATCTTATTCCAGCTGGTGGACCGACATTACTGCCAATCTACTTCTTTACTCTGATTGCAGCTTATAAATACGGGTTCCGGGTAGGTTTGCTGACAGCATTGCTTTCACCTGTCATTAATCACCTGCTTTTCGGCATGCCCGCAACTTCCGTACTCCTCCCTATTCTGATCAAATCAACATTGCTGGCAGGCGCTGCCGCCATGACCGCCCATTATACACAAAAAGCAACTATTGCGACCCTGCTTATCGTTGTTCTGGCTTATCAGTTCATCGGTACTGCTTTTGAATGGGCTTTGTGCGGAGATTTTTACCTCGCTATTCAGGACTTTCGTATGGGAATCCCAGGAATGCTGATACAATGGTGGGGAGGTTTTCTGCTGCTGAAAGCCCTCAGAAATCTCTGATAAATCCATCACGATATAGACCGGAACATGATCGGATGAGAATCCTTTCATGTTCCGTTTTTTTATATCTGCCAACCTTCGGATAAGTTTCCCCCTATTATAAAAAGCATATCTTTGCCCAAAATATTTCCATTCTTATACGTTATTCAAACAAGAAAATCATTAAATTCGTGCCGAATAAATGATACAAATCCCGAAAAATGGAAATTATAACAAATAACTGGTCTACGAAAAAATATGCTGTAGGATTTGCTTTAAGCGGTGGATTCATCAAAGGATTTGCACATTTGGGAGTCATGCAGGCACTACTGGAACATGACATTCATCCTAACATTATATCAGGAACCAGTGCCGGAGCATTAGCCGGTGTCTTCTATGCTGATGGGAACGAACCCCATAAAGTCCTTGACTACTTTGCCGGACACAAATTTCAGGACCTGACAAAATTAGTGATACCCAAAGTAGGACTGTTCGAGTTGGACGAGTTTATCGACTTTTTACGAAGCAACCTGAAAGCCAAGAAACTGGAACAACTGCAAATTCCCCTTATCATAACAGCAACCGATCTAGACCATGGCCGTATCGTACATTTCCACAAAGGCGACATAGCAGAACGGGTAGCCGCCTCCTGCTGTATGCCGGTACTGTTCTCTCCAGTAAAAATAGAAGGAACATATTATGTAGACGGTGGTTTAATGATGAACCTGCCAGTTTCCACGATTCGCCGGATCTGTGAGAAAGTAGTCGCAGTAAATGTCAGCCCGCTCATGGCTACCAAATACAAAATGAATATTGTAAGCATAGCTTTGCGTTCTTACAATTTCATGTTCCGTTCCAATTCATTCCCTGAACGAGAAAAAGCTGACCTGCTGATAGAGCCTTATAACTTGGCAGGATACAGCAATACAGAATTGGAAAAAGCAGAAGAAATATTCATGCAGGGCTATAATACAGCCAATGAAATACTGGCACAAGCATTGTCCGAGAAAGGAAGTGTCTGGAAAACCTAAAAGCTAAAGTATGCTTCCGACTCTAAATCTAATTCACATAGTATCAATCTTCAATCAAACATAATAAAATGAAGGATAATCATAATAAGCCAATCATCTATCAAGTTTTCACACGTCTGTTTGGAAACAATAATAATCATTGTATCTACAATGGAAATATCACAGAAAACGGATGCGGTAAAATGGCGGACTTTACCATAAAAGCCTTAAACGAAATAAAAAAACTAGGAGCAACCCATATATGGTATACAGGCATCATAGAACATGCAACCCAAACCGATTATCGTCGTTACAACATCCGGCCTGACCATCCGGCATTTGTTAAAGGAAAAGCTGGTTCGCCGTATGCCATCAAAGACTACTACGATGTAGATCCGGACTTAGCCAAAGATATTCCCGGACGAATGAAAGAATTCGAGAACCTTGTATTGCGCACACACAGATGTGACTTAAAGGTTATCATCGACTTTGTACCCAATCATGTAGCACGCCAGTATCATTCGGACAGCCAGCCCGACGGAACAGCTCAATTAGGAGCCAATGATGATCCGGCTTATGCTTTCAGTCCCTATAATAATTTTTATTATATACCGAACTCTGAGCTCCATGCCCAATTTGACATGAAAGGAGCTGCTGCCGAAGCATATAAAGAATACCCGGCCAAAGCAACAGGCAATAACCGTTTCGATGCTTATCCGAACATCAATGACTGGTATGAAACCGTAAAACTGAACTATGGTATAGACTATCAGAATGGGAACACTCCTCATTTTAATCCGATTCCGGATACCTGGACTAAGATGTTGGATATCCTATTATTCTGGGCTGGTAAAAATATCGATGGTTTCCGTTGCGATATGGCAGAAATGGTGCCTGTAGAGTTTTGGGAATGGGCCATACCTCAAGTAAAAGCACAATATCCATCGATCCTATTCATTGCCGAAGTTTATAATCCTGCCGAATACAAGAATTATCTGTTCCGTGGAAAATTCGATTATTTATACGATAAAGTCGGACTATATGATACATTGCGCTCCATCATCTGCAATAATGGATCGGCAACTGCCATCACTCATGCATGGCAAAATCTGGGAGGAATCGAAAAGCGCATGCTCAACTTCCTGGAAAATCATGACGAACAACGAATAGCCTCCGATTTTTTTGCCGGCAATCCATTCAAAGCGATCCCAGGCTTAATCGTATCGGCCTGCATGAATACCAACCCCATGATGATTTACTTTGGACAAGAATTTGGAGAACCCGGTATGGATAACGAAGGCTTCAGTGGACGCGATGGCCGGACAACTATCTTCGACTATTGGAGTATAGATACAATACGACGCTGGCGTAACGGAGGAAAATTCGACGGCAATATGCTTACAGATGAACAAAAAGCCTTGTATTCCATTTATCAGCGTGTCTTGACTCTTTGCAATGAAGAAAAAGCAATCTCACAAGGAGACTTCTTCGACTTGATGTATGCTAACATAAACGGTTGGCGTTTTAATGAGCACAGACAATATGCTTTCTTGCGCAAATATGAAAACGAATTGCTTATCATTGTTGTCAATTTCGATCATATGTCCATGGATCTTGCCATCAACATACCGACACATGCCTTCAATTTTCTGCAGATACCACAAAATCCCCAATATCGTGCAAAAGATTTAATTAGTGGAGAAGAAGAAGACATCAGCCTGCTGCCCTATAAGGCTACAGATATTTCAGTAAAAGGATACAGTGGAAAAATACTGAAAATCATATTGTAATCAGATATAAAAAATACAATGTATAGAAACGAGCTATGAACGATCCCCATATATTAGGAACTGAACGCATAGGCAAACTGCTTCTGCAATACTCTATCCCTGCCATTATCGGTATGACCATCACCTCGCTGTATAATATCATCGACAGCATTTTTATAGGTCATGGTGTAGGAGCCATGGGTATTGCTGGCCTTGCCATTACTTTTCCACTTATGAATCTCGTTGTAGCATTCTGTACATTGGTATCAGCCGGAGGGGCTACCATCTCATCCATCCGTTTAGGACAACAAGACCTGAAAGGCGCTAATGAAATTGCAGCTACCACACTGACACTTTGCCTGATAAACTCTATCCTTTTCGGAAGCATATCTTTGCTTTTTCTGGATGAGATACTTCTATTTTTCGGAGCCAGCAATGACACTCTGCCTTATGCCCGTGATTTTATGCAAGTTATTCTGCTAGGAACACCTATTTCTTACACCATGATCGGGCTGAATAATATCATGCGTGCTACCGGTTATCCACGTAAAGCCATGCTGACCTCACTGGTAACAGTGATATGCAATGTGGTTCTGGCTCCTATATTCATTTTCCACTTCGAATGGGGAATCCGTGGAGCAGCAACAGCTACCATAATTTCCCAGTTTATCGGAATGGTTTGGGTTCTGCAACACTTTATTCAAAAAACAAGTGTAGTGCAGTTGCATCGTGGATTCTGGAAAATCAAGAAACGCATTATCGGCAACATTTTCTCTATCGGAATGTCGCCATTTCTAATGAATGTAACAGCCTGTGCCATTGTCATTATAGTAAACAACAGTCTGCAACGCTATGGAGGAGATATGGCAATCGGTGCGTATGGCATTATCAACCGCCTGTTAGTGCTTTACGTCATGATTGTATTAGGACTGACAATGGGTATGCAACCCATCGTAGGATATAATTTCGGAGCACTGAAACACGAACGGGTAAAAGCGACTTTGAAATTAAGTATCCTGACTGGGGTATGTATCACAAGTTCCGGGTTCATCATCTGTGAATTGTTTCCTCATGCCGTTTCGGCTGTTTTCACCAGTGACAAGCATCTCATCGACATGGCTTCGCACGGAGTACGCATTTGCATAGCCATATTTCCATTTGTAGGTGCACAAATTGTCATAGGTAACTTCTTTCAAAGTATCGGTATGGCCAAAATCAGCATATTCCTCTCTCTAACCAGACAATTATTATATCTATTGCCTGGACTGATATTCTTCCCCCGATTTTTAGGATTGGATGGAGTATGGACCAGCATGCCTGTATCAGACTTTTTTGCTTTTGTCACTGCTGTAATTGCACTTTGGATTTATATCAAGAAAGTGGAGAAGAAATACCCTTCGTCTGTGCAAAGTTAGCAATTTACTCTCATTTTAATAATAACCATGTTTTTGCAAAAAAGCATCTGTATACTTCCTTATTTCATAAAAGATGGAAGTCAACGGCTCACGATATAAGAAAAGTGGATGTCCCAGATCTTCAAACAAATGCAATTCGCAATCTATCCCCAAAGAATCCATCTTCGCTTTGTACGCTTCACACGTTTCTACAGGGACATACTGATCTTTAGTTCCTACCAAGAGCAAAGTTGGCGGAGTCTTGGAATTAATATTATGCAGAGGAGAGATCTTCTGATAATTATCTTTCATCAATTTAGGTCCATATCCTAGCGGACTATTATCAATAACCGGATAATACAACAATAATAAATCCGGGATATATGATTCTGTATCTCCCTCGGAGATATTAGATACAGTCCCCAAAGCCGCAGCCAATTGCCCACCAGCAGACGCTCCTGCGGCCACAATTCTTGTAGAATCAACATGCAGTTCCTGTGCATGTTTCTTTATCCAACGGATAGCATCTTTAGCATCATCAAAACTGTGGAAAGGAGTCGTATGGTGCAAAAAATTAATTCTATAGTCCACAGCTATTGCCACATATCCTTTTGAAGCATAATAAGAACATTCCCTATAAAATTGCAAAGGAGTGCCATAGCTCCATCCCCCTCCAAAGAAAAATACAATGGCAGGCTTAACGGATGCAGTTTTCAACTTTCTATCCTCAAAAACATGAAGAGTCAAAGAATCACCCTCTGCAATTGCTTTATATGAATAGATTTGTGGAGTATAAGCTTTCGTCGTCTTATGCACTAACCGAGTAATACCGTCTGCCCAAACTTTTGCCTTTTCCCCAACCACACAAGTTTCGTTACTTTTATTATCAGAAAACTGCTTCTTATGAACGCTTTCAAACGTAATATTAGAGTCAACCCATAATATCCTATCATTTGAAGGCATTCCAGATGTCATCGGTAGCCCTGCAATATGTGACACATACTCACTTCCCAGCCCTGTTTTAGACAGAATTATTTTAACATTTGAATTAGCCTGCAACATATCTGTAATTACCGAAGCCCAACTTTTAGAGTAATCACTCTTCAAAGTGTCATCGCATTTGACTATATCTAACAGAACAATATCAGGTTGATATTCGGCTACAAGTTTTTCCAGCCTTTCTGCCTTATTACAAGACTTCGAATCCTCAGACAATTGAGCATAATTCATCTTGCCTATCCTTGTATCTACAATATCTGGGCCGACAAACTTGAATTGAATATCCAGTATAAAAAGCTCCTTCCATAAAGAATATAAGAGTTTTTGATCCGCATGCTTGTCTACAGGTTCTCCATCTTTCATATACATTATAGAATAGTTTTTCGGATGATGCTGTTCCCGACTCTCCACTACGACCGATGCGCTTGATGAGTATGAAGACATCAGAACAAAACTCAATAATAAGAATAAGATTTTCTTCATAGCCATGTGTTTTGGACAAAAATAAAAAATAAGATCTGTTTACCCTAGTGTTATTGCATAACAAAAACAGTATAAAATGATAATTAAAGCAGTGTTTCCCCCTTCAGGAAGCTATATTTTATTTATTTTCCCCCTCTCTGTTATGATTAGCGCACTCTTTGTTACTATTTATACCTATTTATAAAGGACTTATTTTCTTATCTTTGTATCAGCCTATAGAATTCTTTTATAATAATAAATAAACCATCTTACAACCATGAAAATAAAACTGTTTTCTTATTGCTTACTGACAGGACTACTACTAGGCTCCTGCAACGACAAAGTCTTTCAACCTACCGAAAACGGAGTTATTGTCAGAATACAACAAAAGAGCGAGAATCAGCCGCAATTGGTACGTCTCCAGGTTGTAGGCGAAAAACTTATTCATGTATCTGCTACTCCTCTGGGAGAATTCAGTAAAGAGAAAAGTCTGATCGCCATTCCTCCAGAAGAACAAGTTCCATTCACAGTTCTGCAATCAGGAGATACAATATCCGTCTCGACTCAAGAAGTCAAGGCCAGTGTGCTCAGCTCAACCGGCGAAGTATGGTTCACAGATAAAAACGGAAAATTAATCCTCCAAGAGAACAAAGGGGGAGGAAAACATTTTACACCAATAGAGATAGAAGGTCGTAAAGGTTACACGATCCGTCAGGTATTCGAGTCACCGGACAATGAAGCTTTTTACGGATTGGGACAACATCAGTCCGAAGAATTCAATTACAAAGGAAAGAACGAAGAACTATTCCAATACAACACCAAAGTATCTGTGCCATTTATTGTATCCAATAAAAATTATGGTATTCTGCTGGACAGTTACTCCCTATGCCGTTTCGGTAATCCGAATGATTATTCACAATTGGGAGAAGTGTTCAAGCTGTACGATAAAGATGGAAAAGAAGGCGCCCTGACCGGCACCTATATACCATCTGAACATTCGGGAAAAGAAACGTTGGTACGTCGTGAGCCTTCCTTGTACTTTGAGCATTTAAAACGCGAAGACTTGTCGAAAGTCATAAACTTGCCAGAAGGATTTCCATTCATGGGTTCCAAAGTATGTTTCGAAGGAACAATTGAACCTTCGCAAAGTGGAGAATTCAAATTCATCTTATACTATGCCGGATACACTAAAGTCTACATCGACAACAAACTAGTCGTACCCGAACGTTGGCGTACAGCATGGAATCCCAACAGCTACAAATTCTCTGTAAACCTTACAGCAGGTAAGAAAGTTCCCTTGAAAGTAGAATGGGAACCAGACGGTTCTGTCTCTTACTCCGGTTTACGGGTTTTAAGTCCGGTAGATCCTCATGAACAAGGTAAACAGTCCTGGTGGAGCGAAATGACCCAACAGCTCGATTACTATTTCATTGCCGGAAATGATATGGACGATGTCATCAGCGGCTATCGTACCCTAACGGGAAAAGCTCCCATCATGCCCAAATGGGCCATGGGTTACTGGCAGAGCAGGGAAAGATACAAAACTGCCGATGAGATGCTTACTGCCTTTAAGACGTTCCGCGAGCGCCGCATTCCTATCGACAACATTGTATTAGACTGGAATCACTGGCCGGAAAATGCATGGGGAAGTCATGAATTCGACAAGCAATTTTTCCCCGATCCCAAAGCAATGGTCGACTCTATCCATGCCATGAACGGGCGTATGATGATTTCCGTATGGCCTAAGTTCTACATTAATACCGAACATTATAAAGAATTCGATAGGAACGGATGGATTTATCAGCAGTCTGTAAAAGACAGTCTGAGAGACTGGGTAGGTCCCGGCTACCACTACGGCTTCTACGATGCCTACAATGCCGATGCACGTAAATTATTCTGGAAGCAAATGTACGAACATTATTATCCGCTCAATATCGATGCCTGGTGGATGGATGCCAGTGAACCTAACATCAGAGATTGTACCGACATGCAATACCGCAAAGACTTATGCGGACCTACTGCCTTAGGGCCTTCTGCCGAATATTTCAATGCTTATGCACTGATGAATGCCGAAGCCATCTACAACGGCCAGCGTAGCGTAGACAACAATAAACGTGTGTTCCTGCTGACCCGTTCCGGATTTGCTGGTCTTCAGCGATATTCCACAGCTACCTGGAGTGGCGACATTGCAACCCGTTGGGAAGATATGAAAGCACAAATTACAGCCGGTTTAAACTTCTCTGTAAGTGGCATCCCCTATTGGACAATGGATATCGGAGGCTTTTGCGTAGAAAGCCGATATGTAAAAGGCCAAACGGAATGGAATAAAACCCAAAAAGAGAATGCAGATTATAAGGAATGGCGCGAACTCAATACACGCTGGTACCAATTCGGCGCTTTTTGTCCTCTGTTCCGTGCTCATGGCCAATATCCTTTCCGTGAAATCTGGGAAATTGCTCCCGAAGGACACCCTGCATATAATTCCGTTGTTTACTATACCAAACTCCGCTACAGGTTAATGCCCTACATTTACACCCTTGCTGGCATGACTTGGCTCAACGATTATACAATCATGCGCCCATTGGTGATGGACTTCGCTGCTGATGAAAATGTAAACAATATAGGCGACCAATTTATGTTCGGTCCTTCCATCATGGTCTCTCCTGTATACCAGTACGAAGCACGAAGCCGTGAAATTTATTTCCCCAAATCGTCCGACTGGTACGACTTCTATACCGGAGAATTGCAAAAAGGAGGAATAAGAAAGAATGTAGATGCCCCATACGAACGTATTCCTTTGTTTGTTCGTGCAGGTTCAATCATACCTTTTGGTCCCGAAATTCAATATACCGATGAGAAGAAAGCAGATTCCATCAAATTATATGTCTATCAGGGAGCCAATGCCTCATTTACGTTATACGAAGATGAAGGCACTAATTACAATTACGAAAAGAACAGATATGCCCTCATTCCTATGACATATGATGAGACAAGCCACCAGCTTATTATTGGTGAGCGAAAGGGAGAATTTGACGGAATGCTTCAGGAACGGACTTTCGAAATCATCCCGGTAAGCAAAAACAATCCCCAAGCATTCAATGACAAAGCCAAAGGGATCACCATCACATACAATGGTAGCTTACAGAAAATACAGCTTTAACCTAAACTGCAAAATATATAGTATATATAGTCATAAATACTTTGATCCGATATATATCATGTATAACACTTAAAAATAAAAAGAATATGAACAAGAAACAGTTTCTTATGATAGGCCTGCTTACCGTAACGTGTACTTGCCTGAAAGCTCAAAACGATGCACTGCCTGTATATCTGGATGAGAATCAACCAATAGAACTGAGAATCAAAGACGCACTCAGCCGTATGACGTTAGAAGAAAAAAC
>NZ_FR883089.1:20113-31440 GCF_000435115.1 Bacteroides sp. CAG:633
CGTCTGAGCTACGCCCAAGGCAAGTTCAGCTCTCCCGGTTGCCCCCGCCTTGGTATCCCCGAATTATGGATGAGCGACGGCCCTCATGGAGTACGTGCGGAAGTCAACTGGAACGACTGGGGATATGCCGGATGGACCAGCGACAGCTGCACAGCCTTCCCGGCCCTCACCTGTCTGGCTGCCAGCTGGAACACAGAACTTGCAGGCAAGTACGGAAAAGCGATTGGTGAAGAAGCACGTTACCGCGAAAAGGATGTTTTGCTGGGACCCGGTGTCAACATATACCGCACTCCTCTTAACGGACGTAATTTCGAATACATGGGCGAAGACCCGTATCTGGCTGCTGAAATGTGTGTTCCTTACATTCAGGGAGTACAATCCAACAAGGTAGCTGTATGCGTCAAGCATTATGCACTGAACAATCAGGAAGTATGGCGTGGCCATATCGACGTGCAAGTAAGTGACAGAGCTTTACGCGAGATTTATTTACCCGCTTTTCAGGCAGCCGTCCAGCGTGGACATGCATGGAGCATCATGGGATCTTACAACAAAGTACGGGGCGTACATGCCACACACAACGAATTGCTGAATAACAAGATTCTGAAAGGAGAATGGGGCTTCGACGGTTGTGTCATTACTGACTGGGGAGCTGCTCACGATACTTATCAGGCTGCCATGTACGGTCTTGACATTGAAATGGGTTCCTATACCAACGGACTGACCTCGGAAGCAGAATTCGGTTACGATGATTACTATTTGGGAAAGAATTATCTGAAAATGATAAAAGAAGGTAAAATCCCTATGGAGGTTGTAAACGACAAAGCTGCACGTGTATTGCGTCTGATATTCCGTACCTCGATGAACAGTCAAAAGGGATTTGGTTCTATGAACAGCGAAGCACACGAACAGACTGCATACGAAATAGCCTCCGAAGGTATTGTTTTGCTGAAGAACCAGAGTTCGAAAAAGAAAGCAGCTCTATTGCCTATTGTTCCCGAAAAATATAACCGCATTTTAGTGGTTGGAGACAATGCAACACGTAATCTGATGTTGGGAGGTGGTTCTTCCGAACTGAAAGTGAAAAGATTTGTATCGCCACTCGAAGGGCTCAAAAAACGATTAGGCAATCGCATAGAATATGCACAAGGCTATACAGCCGGACGTCCGATTTATGGAAATGCAGAAAACATACCGCAATCCGTTATGGATTCTTTACGAAACGATGCAATCGAAAAAGCTGCTAAAGCCGACTTGGTTATTTTCATTGGCGGACTGAACAAAAACCATTATCAGGACTGCGAAGGAGGCGACCGGCTTTCGTACGGATTACCGTTCGGACAGGACGAACTGATCGAGGGACTTGTCAAGGCTAATCCCAATGTCGTAGCAGTCATTGTCAGTGGAAATGCAGTAGAAATGCCATGGAACAACCAGGTTCCTTCCATTGTACAATCATGGTATCTGGGTTCAATCGGCGGAGACGCACTTGCCGATGTAATGATAGGTAAAGTTACTCCAAGCGGTAAACTGCCGTTCTCTTATCCGGTAAAGCTCGAAGACTGTCCGGCTCATCACTTCGGACAACTGAGTTACCCGGGTGATAGCATCAAGGAAGAATATAAAGAAGATATCCTCGTTGGCTACCGTTGGTACGACACCAAGAAAATAGCTCCCCTGTATCCTTTCGGTTATGGATTAAGCTATACGACATTCGATTATTCAAAACCTGCCGCTACATCCAAGACTCTGACGGCAACAGATTCTTTGCAGATATCCTTCAAAGTACGGAATAGTGGAACTGTCATCGGAAAAGAGATCGTACAACTGTACATCGGTGATGAAAAATGCACGCTGCTCCGCCCCCAAAAAGAATTGAAAAAGTTCTGCAAAGTAGAATTGAATCCCGGAGAAGAAAAAGAAATAACTTTCTCTATCACGCCCAACGATCTGAAATTCTTTGATGACCGACAACAGAAATGGACTGTCGAACCGGGAAAATTCAAGGCATATATTGCTGCTTCATCAGCAGACATACGCGGAACCGTACAATTTGAATATAAATAATCGGGAAAACTGCAAAAAAGTAACTAGAGATATGCATTCCTCACCAAAATATGCATATCTTTAAAGCCCACAAACAAACAGTTTTTTCAAACAAAATCATTAAACAAACATGAAAAGAAAAAGAATTGCACGATTCGGACTGACATTAGGATGCGTTTGCTTCCTGATGTCAGCATGCCAAACACAAACAGAAGCGTATAAAGACGCTTCATTATCACCTGAAGTACGGGCCGAAGACCTCATCGGCAGACTGAGCTTAGAAGAGAAAGTCTCGTTGATGCAAATGAACTCACCTGCCATTCCAAGACTTGGCATCAAAAAGTATGACTGGTGGAACGAGGCCTTACACGGCGTAGGAAGAGCAGGTACTGCTACCGTTTTTCCACAATGTATAGGTATGGCTGCCTCGTTCGACAACGAGTTGCTGTATGACGTATTTACCGCCGTATCCGACGAAGCACGTGCCAAGAATACTCAATTTGCTAAAAGTGGTGACCTGAAGCGTTATCAAGGACTAACGTTCTGGACTCCCAACGTCAACATCTTCCGAGATCCGCGGTGGGGCCGAGGACAAGAAACTTACGGCGAGGATCCCTATTTGGCTGGCGAGATGGGTGTAAGCGTAGTACGTGGCCTGCAAGGTCCCGACACTACCCGATACGATAAATTACATGCCTGTGCCAAACATTTTGCCGTGCATAGTGGTCCTGAATGGAACAGACATGTATTCAATGCCGAAAATATTGCTCCCCGCGACCTGTGGGAAACCTACCTGCCGGCTTTTAAAAGACTGGTTACCGAAGCCGGAGTAAAAGAAGTGATGTGTGCCTACAACCGCTACGAAGGCGAACCATGTTGCGGAAGCAATCGTCTGCTGCAACAGATTCTGCGTGACGAATGGGGATTTGACGGCATCATCCTGTCCGACTGCTGGGCCATAGCCGACTTCTATACCGAGGGAAACCACAACACTGAGCCCGATGCTCAACATGCCAGTGCCAAAGCTGTACGTACAGGAACTGACCTGGAATGCGGAGCAAGCTACGGCTCTCTGGTCGATGCTGTAAAAGAAGGACTGATAGACGAAAAGACGATAGACAAGTCACTCAAACGTGTGCTGACTGCCCGCTTCGAACTGGGCGAAATGGACGAAGATGTTTCTTGGAAAAGCATTCCATACAGCGTAGTCGATTGCCAGGAACATCGCGACCTTGCCTTGAAGATGGCCGAAGAAAGCCTCGTATTGTTGCAGAACAAAAACAATCTGCTGCCTTTAGACAAACAAACGAAAGTGGCCGTTATGGGTCCCAATGCCAACGACTCCGTGATGCAATGGGGTAATTACAACGGATTCCCCAGCCACACAATCACGTTGCTTAAAGGTTTACAGCAAATGTTACCCGAATCGCAGATTATCTACGAGCCCGGATGCGACCATACTTCCGAAGTCACCCTGCTCAGCCTCTTCGACCGATGCAGCAGCAACGGACAAAAAGGTTTCCGTGCCATGTACTGGAACAAGCAGAAACCCGACAGTATTCCCGAAGTTACGGCACATGTTGGTACACCTTTCCGTTTCACCACGGCAGGAGCTACCGTGTTTGCTCCCGGAGTAAACCTCGGTGATTTTTCGGCTATCTACGAAGCCACTTTCCGTCCGGACAAAACCGAAGAAATCGCATTCAGTTTTCAGACACAAGGACATGTACGTCTCTACGTCGATGGCAAAGAAGTGGCTTCGGGATTAAATATGAAAAGTGCACGTGCCTATGCCATGCCCGTCGAGGCTGGAAAAGAATACCAGATCAAAGTGGCTTACGTAGCTACCGAAGGCGACTGCGCATCGCTCAACTTCGACCTGGGACGTGAAATTCCTCTTAATCTTTCAGCCTCTGTCAATCGGGTAAAAGATGCCGATGTCATCATTTTCGCCGGTGGTATCTCCCCTCAGCTCGAAGGAGAGGAAATGCCCGTTAAGATCCGTGGATTCCGTGGCGGCGACCGTGAGACCATCGAGCTTCCTTCGATACAGACAGCCTTGCTGAAAGCACTTAAAAAAGCTGGCAAGAAAATCGTATTCGTCAACTTCTCGGGTTCGGCTATGGCGTTGACTCAAGAAACTGAACTGTGCGATGCCATGTTACAGGCATGGTATCCGGGCCAAGCCGGTGGAGAAGCTATTGCCAAGACACTGTTTGGTGAGTACAATCCGGCCGGCAGACTGCCACTTACTTTCTACAGAAGTACCAGCCAACTTCCAGACTTTGAGGACTATTCACTGAAAGGACGCACTTACCGCTATTTCAAAGGTACTCCCCTCTTCCACTTCGGACATGGGTTAAGCTATACCAACTTTGAATATGGCAATGCCCGACTGAGTGCTTCCGCCATCAAAGCCGGCGAAACGCTTACTGTCACCATCCCCGTAAGCAACATCGGTGCACGCGACGGCGAAGAAGTAGTACAAGTTTATCTGAGACGTCCCGGCGACAAAGAAGGTCCTTCGCATGCCTTGCGCGGATTCAAACGCGTAGCCATAGCCAAAGGCAATACAACCGATGTAGAAATAGCATTGTCGCCTGAAGATTTCGAATGGTTCGACACAGAGACAAACACCATGCGACAGTTGGAAGGTGAATACGAAATTCTATATGGTGGCACATCAGATGTCAACAAGCTGAAAAAGACAAGCATAACGATAGAATAAGTTTCTCTAACCGTTAAGAACAATAAAGCTGAAATCTATCCTACAGCATAATAGCCGTCAGATAGATTTCAGCTTTTTTTCTGACTATACAATCCCCCCAACACACCGCATTAATTATCTATAAAGACCAGCCAAACTCCAAGCAACTTACCTGATGTCCTAAAGTCCCTCTTTACGAAGCTAAACACCTTCTTTACGAAGCCAAACACCCTCTTTAGAGATAGCAAATACCGTATTTATACTAACTGAATTTCTCCCAAGTTAGGGAGTGTTTTTTTCCCAGTTAGGGAAAAAAAATTTCCCAGTTAGAAAAAAATTATTTCCTAACTGGGAAAAAATCATAGTCTGCCAGACAAAATAATTTGGCTCTGTCCGAACAATATGTTTTCCTAAAGTTTCCGGATTCTCATTGCCACTCCTCCACCGGAAGCCATGTCATACTTCAATACCGTATCAGAGGTGACAGTGATTTCAGTCTTCCGGTAATCGGTGGCATTCCTGTCCGCATTGATTCCGTCAGTAAAAACAGTTGCTTTATACGTACCAGCAGGGAGGAAACTGAAATCTATGGTAATGGTCCGCTTATCCCAGTTCGTCAAAGCACCTACAAACCATTCATCGCCTTTGCGCTTTGCGACAGAAAGATATTTCCCGACTTTCGACTGCAAAGGAACATATTCATCGAACACCGTAGGCACAGACGCTATAAAACGTGTGCAATCGACATTCCGTTCGTAGAAAGTAGGAGAATCGCACAACATCTGCAAAGGAGAATCGAACACTACGTAAGAGGCCAGCTGATGTACACGGGTACCCATCGACATGGGTTGCTGTGTGACTGGTCGGAAAACATACCTGGCTGCATTGTTCATAGCTCCTGGAGTGTAGTCCACAGGACCAGCTGCCATACGGATAAAAGGCATTGTCACATCGTAGGCTGGCATATCGTAATTGTGCCATTTGCAGTTTTCCAGTCCACGAACACCCTCAAAACTCAAGACGTTGGGATAGCAGACATTCAGACCTGATGGTTTGAACATGCCATGCAGATCCAACACCAGATGATGCTTTGCCGCTTTCTTGGCCAACTCATAACAGAACTTCACCATAGGCTGATCGTCACGGTCGAAGAAATCGATTTTAAATCCCTTAACTCCCATCTTGGCATAATGTTCCAAGTAATAATCAGTATCCTTCACAAAGCCCAGATAGGAAGCCCACAAAATGATTCCTACATTTTTTTCATCCGCATAGCGAATCAATTCAACCAAATCAAGGTTCGGATTAAGCTCGCTCATATCTTTGGCGTTCTTGCTCCACCCCTCGTCCACTACCAGATATTCCAATCCGTAACGGGAAGCAAAATCAACGTAATGCTTATAAGTCTTCGTATTACAACCAGCTTTAAAATCCACCCCTGTTATATTCCAATCGTTCCACCAGTCCCAAGCAGCCTTGCCGGGTTTAATCCAACTCGTGTCGTCCAACTGACATTCACCACCCAATTCGTATACAAGGTCAGAACCGAGCAATTGCGAATCATCGGTAGATACTGCCACAATGCGCCAAGGCAAGCACTGACCTGGAGATAGCTGCGCGATATAATCGGCTCTGGTCTGGGGCATTTCGTTCAGCTGGTTAAATCCACCAACATAGAAATCAAGTGGGTATCGTGCAAAGTCGGCTTCCACACCATAATTTGCCTGTTCGGCTTTTTTCAGAAACATGCCCGGATAATCTTTCAGTCCGGACTCACCAATCAAGGCCTTGCGGTTTCCATCCAGACAAACCAACAACGGAGACAATGAAAGGGAATCTGCCTTCAGCGAGCTGAAGGGTAGAAAAGAATACAATGACTCGAATGCCGAACAATACTGATCGGACGCATCACGCAGATCGCAAACATAGGGAACCTGACAGGAATAGTCTTTGTCAAATACAAATTCGGCAACCTCATCGCTCAATATTACACTGTCCTCCGAATTGACAAAGCGGTAAGCTGCTCCCTGATTATACGCCCTGATCTGCAACCGGATATTATTCCTGAATGTCAGTTCGGTTTCACGATATTCGCTTTGCCAGCTACTTCTTTTATAAAAAGAAGATTGCCGAGTGACACAGACTTCTTTGTTTCGGACTTTCTTTACCCATAATCCAACTTCTGACTCCTCTTGAAATTTAAGCCCCAAGCGCGATGGCTGCAATACGGCAGCATCTGTGTAAGCAACTTCCCATGTCAGAAAGCCATCATCTGCATGAAGAACAACACGCAACTTTCCGTCTGGTGAACATAAAGAATACTTCTTTGCAAACAAATTCAAAGACGCAAACGACAATAACAAACAAAATCCGATCAGCTTATACATAAGTTATATTTTTTATAAGAAAGTAAAACCTCTCCACTCCGATTTACAACAACATACTTTTCACTTATAATTCTTTCTATATTCAGACGGTAACATGCCATATTCCTCTTTAAAATATTTCGAGAAATACTTGGGTTCGGTATATCCTACCTCGTAAGCGATTTCGGCTATCGACATTTGAGTCTTCGACAGCAATGCCGCTCCTTTCTTGATGCGAAGCGAACGAACATACTCACTGGTTGTCTTCCCCGTCATGGCAGAAATCTTCTTATTGAGATACACGGTACTGATACCTATTTCCTTGCTCAGCTGCTCAACCCCAAAGGTCGACTCAGACAGATGCTGATCCATGATTGTTATTACCTTATTCAGCAGCTTCTCATCCTGCGAACTATGTTCGACTTTAGCAACAATAGGTTCTTCCCGTTTTTCCGTTTCCTTCTTCACTTCTTGTTTCTTCAGCAGATTGGCAATCTGTGCTTTTAAAACTTCCAAATTAAACGGTTTTGTAAGAAATACATCGATGCCCAATTCCAGCCCCTTGATCTTATCCTGTTCGGATACACTGGCGGTCAGCAGAACCACCGGAATAGACGCAGTCTTATCTTGAGCTTTCAGCATCTCGCACAACTGCAGTCCATCCTTTTTCGGCATCATGACGTCCGATATGATAAGATCCGGTATATGCTTACATGCCTTCTCAAATCCGGCCTCTCCATCTTCTGCTTCAAGCACATTGTATTCGTGACGAAGATTTTCCACCAAATAATACCTGAAATCATCATTATCGTCTATGACAAGAACCGTATGTTCCTTAGGCGAAAAGCCCAAGGATTGAACAGGTTTTGCCACGTCTGTCTGAATGGATGTTTCTGCAGATTCCTGCTCTATCAGACACTCATCTCCCTTAACCAAAGGCAACTCTATTATAAAAGTAGTGCCTTTACCAATCTCGCTTTTTACATCGATCTCTCCCTGATGCAAATGTACAAAGTCGTGAATGATAGACAACCCTATACCCGTTCCGATATTAATGGTACGGCCATTCGACTCTACCTGATAAAAAGGCTTAAATATGTTCCTCAATTCTTTTTCCTCAATGCCAATTCCGGTGTCTGAGACACTGATTTTTATGGGCAGACTGGCTTCTTCGTTATATTCGACAGAAACTGCAACTTCTCCGCCATGAGGGGTAAACTTAAAAGCGTTGGAAAGCAAGTTGAAAATGATACGTTCCATTTTGGTCGGGTCAAATTGCGTATACAATTCCTCGACATTACCTGTAAATGAAAGCTTGACATTCTTACTTTGAGCCATATCTGCAAATGCAGCCGCCGCATTCTTAACAAAAGAGACCAAATCTCCCACCATCGGATTATAAGAGATTTCCCCAGCTTCCAATTTTCGGAAATCCAACAGCTGATTGACAATAAAAAGCAGCCGCTTGGCATTTCTCAATACCATATTCAACTTGTTCTTTATGGCCCAGTTTTTTTCTTGAACCAACAAGTTCTCAATGGGAAGTATAATCAGCGATACCGGTGTCCGCAACTCATGGCTTAAATTGGTGAAGAAATTGATTTTCATATTATTCATTTCTTCCATATGTGTCTTTTCCAGTTGTTGCTGCATGATTTTATACTTCAACGCAGTACGTAGCATGATATTTCTTACAATGTAATAAACAGCCAGAACAGCCACAATAAAATATATCAGGAATGCAGGCCAACTGAGCCAGAACGGCGGCAATACTTCTATCCCAATCATTTTTTCCTGAACATAACCGGCTCCCGATTGGTCGACCGCTCTTACACGCAATTGATATTTACCATAGTCCAAATCGCTATACGATGCTGCGGGAAGTACACCTTGAACGTTCTGCCAGTCCTTGTCTTTTCCCTCCAGCTTATACTCATACTTATATTTCTGCGGATATAACAAATCTAACGCAGAGAATTCGATCCGCATATTATTTTCATCATATTTAAGAACAACCTTCTTGCAGTTGGTCAACGCCTGTTCCAACAAAACACGTCCATTGAGCTCTTCACCGATCTTTACTACCCTGTTATTGATATACAAATTGGTAAATGATAACCTTTCTCCCTGCTCTTTATGTACGATCTCGGAAGGATCGAAAACATTATATCCGTTTACTCCACCGAAGATGACCTTATTGTCTTTGGTCAAGAGTCCTGATTTTGCATTGAAAATATTATCCTGCAATCCGTCTTCTTTGCCATACTTCGATATTCGTACCTCCATATCCGTCAGATTCCCATAACTGATAACCTGAATGCAGAACAAGCCTTTGGGAGTACTGACCCAAATATCATTGTTTTTGTCTACAATCGCCATATAGACAGTATTCTGCTCGATGCCTTCTTTGTCTGTAAAAAAGTGATAGTTCTTCATATTGGCATCCACTACAGCAAGCCCACCTTGTGTACACACCCAGTAATATCCATGCAAGTCTTGTACAATACGGTTTATGTAATTCTTTTCAGTGGTCGTATCTTCAGGTTTGTTGAATCTGAAGAATTTCACTAATTCATCGGAAGCAGAGATGACCTGAATGCCAACAGAAGTTCCAAAACAAAGTTCATTATCAGCCTCTTTTCGGAATATACATTCGATCGTGGTAGCTGTCTTTTCCGCATTATATCTAGATGCGACAAAACGTTTCTCGCTGTCAACATAACGGAATATACCTTTATTCAAGGAACCGATCCATACATTTCCACTATTGTCCTCGCCAATACACCACACAGAGCTGTCTATGCCGTCTTTCTCGTCAAAATGCACAAACTTATTATCTGCATAACAATACAATCCGTCCATGAATGTCCCGATCCACATTCGCTGCTTACTATCCTGAAAAAGAGATACGATAGTTCCTTTACCATCTCCTTTCGGATTATAGCTGATCTTCTTATAGGAGCTTTCATCCTTCGCTCTTACATAAAGTCCATCATCATTTGTCCCAATCCACAACCGGTCCTCACTATCTTCGGCAAAACAGTTAATGTCATTCAGCCATTTCGATTCGTTAATTTTATAAGAATGGAAAGAATTGAACAATGGATGATAGCAGTCAAGACCATATTTATAAGTACCAATCCACAAGATACCGTCAGTATCGGAATACAAACTGCTTACAGTATTGTCTGAAAGCGAATATAGTTCGTTCGTTTTTTTTATATTCTTGATGGAAAACGTATTCATATCTATGACATAAAGTCCTCCATGATCGGTCCCAATATAAATGTTGTTCTCATTCTGAGTGATACATCGAAGCAGATAAGAATCGAACAAAACATCCGAAAATTCACGCCACTGATTGATTGCAGGATTATACTGAACCAAAAAACGCTCATCGCATATTGCCCAGACATTGTTACGGTCATCCACAAAAAGCCGGATCCTGCTGAGTCCTTTTCCCGAGAGATAAGAAGAGCGGTCTACAATATCCCCCGTATCCATATTTACCTTTAACAATGCAAAATCCTTATCCAATAGCCATAGGTATCTTTTAGAGTCGATACACCCTGTTATGAAGCCTTTCTTATCAGAATCTTTAACCTTAAGTGTTTGCTTCTTTTCGTGATCATAGATAGAAACCGAATAATCGTCCAAAATGTATGCATCCAGATTTTTCTTCTGAATAATAGCCCGTATCCAGTTCCCTTGGGTTACATTTCGTTCTTTAAGAATAAAAGCATAATCATTGTAAAAGCACTCTTTACGCAAATCAAAAACAGAATAACCAGCCCTCGTCAATATCCAGAGCAAACCGGAAGCATCTTCGGTAATAGAATAGATATAATTATTGGCTATGCTGTTTTTATCAAGAGAATTTTCCTTGTACGTTTTAATCTGATAACCATCGTAACAGTTTACTCCCAAATCTGTACCGATCCATAAAAAGCCTCTACTGTCCCGATAAATGGTATACACCGAATTACTGGACAAATCCTGATTCGAATTAATATTTCTAAAATAATACTGCTTGGCCGAGACCGAAAAAGCCAATAAAAACAAAAAGATCCCTATCAGGTAAGACTTAACATAAGACATGTTATTTTTCATGGTAATCAGATACAAAAATTTACTTCTAGTTTACAATATCCGCCACTTTAAGGCAAAATCCTATGCAAAAATAGAAAATAGTTCCAACTCGGAATCCCTCA
>NZ_FR883089.1:31501-38677 GCF_000435115.1 Bacteroides sp. CAG:633
CTCTTTCCACATATTGGTCTTTTATTCGTCCAGATAGGGACCTTTCTGATTCCACTGCACACGAACTTTAGAGAGGAACCAGGTTTTTCCATGATCATTGTTGCCCTGATAGAACAAATAGCATTGCTCTCCATCGTCCAAAATTCCCGGATGTCCAGACTCACTACTGTTCCATTCACCGGCTTTTCCTACAGCTAGAAAAGGATTATTACTGCAGCGCGTCCACACCAAGCCATCATGGCTTTCTGCAACGCCAATCTGCTGTGGCGCATTGTTATAATTGCCGGCATAAAACATATAAAGCTTACCATTGCGGTTGATGACCGAAGGAGCTTCAATGCAATTGCCTTCCCAAGCAAGTTCAGGAAAAAGTATAGGTGCCGAACATGCCTGTTTCCAGGTATCACGATCAAAAGAAGAATGTCTGGAAGTGACTGCCACACCTAAGTATTGTTTCTGATATGCCTGATCTCTGGTCGCATAATACAAGAAATACTGCCCATTGTATTCAAACACTTCTGCATCGATGGCTCTTCCGCAATTCCAATCGCCCGAAGGACGAAACACTGGATTAGTACGGTTACGTACAAAATGAATACCATCAACCGAATAAGCGTGGCAAATGGCATCCAACGCCCCATTGCCATATATCTGATAGAATAAATGTATGGTATCATTCCTTACGATGGCACAAGGAGCACAGATACCCTTCCGCTCCAAATCGGAATCCTGCAACGGATTAATCTCCCCTACTTTCTGCCAGGAATCTAAATCCTGACTCTCTGCAATGCCAATTCCCCATCCGATACCACGTTCTTTGGATTCTGGTATCGAATAATACATCAAATAATTCCCTTTCCATTTCAAGACATACGGATCCTTTGTAAAAGCCCTGCCCGTCCGGCTGCTGTCACCATACATCATGATACCTTTATGCAAATTTTGCCCCCACAAAGAAAGGGGGGCAATCATACAAATCAGATAAAAAACAAAAATCTTCATCTCACACAGGCTTTATAATATATTTCTTTCCATGTTTTACATCAAATACATTCAGATAGGTAGTTCCAGCTACGCTCTTCTGTTCAATGGTTTTCATCTTAACCCCTTTTATCTGTATGGGGGCATTCGTACGCAAACGGCACTCTGTATCTTTCATCGCAAACAATACCGCCTTTTTTAGTTTTCCATGTTCCCATGATATGTTCACTTCATAACCTCCGCGAGCTTTCAGTCCGATAATCTCTCCTGCATCCCACAACGAAGGTAAAGCTGGCAACAAATGTATTTCATGCAAATGACTTTGCAGTAACATTTCGGATATTCCTTCTACAACTCCAAAGTTCCCGTCAATCTGGAATGGAGGACAAGCATTAAACAAATTCGGATACGTTCCACCATTCTCCGAGAAACCTCGTTCCGTTGTATAGTTCAGATAGTTGTTAATCAACTTATAAGCATGTTCGCCATCCAAAAGACGCGCCCAGAAACAAACTTTCCATGCCAAAGACCAGCCCGTTCCTTTATCCCCTCTTTTCAACAAAGTCTTCTTACAGGCCTCAAACAATTCGGGAGTCCGATTGGCGGAAACATCATGTCCCGGATGCAGGCAAAATAAATGGGAAACATGTCTGTGCTGTGGTTCTGCATCTGCATAATCAGCTCCCCATTCATTCAGATCACCCTCAGCCCCCGGCTGATAAGGTAGCATCTTTACCAATGCCTCATTCAAAGAAACGGCAAAATCCTTGTCTGTGCCCAAAACCTGAATAGCTTCTATGGTATTCTCAAACAGATTCCGGATAAGTCCTAAATCCATCGTAGCTCCTTTGGTAACAGCCCACGCTTTCCCATCTTCACCTATAAACCGATGCTCAGGAGAAGTAGATGGAGAAGTCAGCAAATGCCCGTTGCCATCATCAATCAGCCAGTCAAGACAAAATTCTGCGGCTGATTTCATAATCGGATATGCAGTGTTTTTAAGATATTCCTCGTCGCCCGTATAAGCATATTTTTCCCACAAATGCTGTGAAAGCCAAGGAGAAGCCATTGTCCAATTAGCCCATTGCGGATCGCCCATTCCTAGATGACCAACCGGATTGGTCATGGCCCAAATGTCGGAATTGTGTCCAGCAGCCCATCCACGACATTTATAATAATCCGAAGCAACATACCGTCCGGTTTTCGACATGTTGATGATTTGCTGAATCATCGGTTCATTCATATCTCCCAAGCCTGTTTTGTCAGAAGCCCAGTAATTCATCTCAAAATTAATATTGGTTGTATAATTACTACTCCACGCCGGACGTACATCTACATTCCATATTCCCTGCAAATTGGCAGCAACTCCTCCTTTTCGTGAAGAAGCGATCAGAAGATAACGTCCGTACTGATACAACAACGTTTCCAACCCATGATCGGAATTATCTGTCTGATATGCTTGCAGACGTTCATCGGTAGGCATCTTTTCTTTGGAAGCCTCTCCTTTCAAATAGAAACCTAACTTATTAAAATATGAAGAATAATCAGCGATATGTGCCTGTTTCAGCTCATCGTAAGATTTCCCACAAACAGAGTCCAAATAAGCTTTGGCCAGTTTTTTCTCGTCTTTTCCTTCTGATACCGGGCATTTATCAAAACCATTGAAACTGGTAGCAATGGATATACCCAGAACAACCTCCGAAGCATCTGTTATCCGGATGCTTCCATCCGTCAAAGTTTCCTGCCCATCGTTTTTCAAAGTACGAATACGTGTCTGAAAGCGCATACCTCTACACGAATCTCCCCATTGAACAGGTTCGTCTGATGTATTAATATAAGTAGGATCGGCATGCGAAGGTGCCCTGCCTTCGACCAGCAAATCTTTTCCGTCAACTGCTACAGTAGCATGCATCTTAGTCTGTGTACGTAGTTCCAAATCAAGAGCCTGGGGTACCGATGAAGAGAAACGAACTACCACCACCTGATCAGGATAAGACACAAATGCTTCACGAATATACTCCACATTATCAGCCTTAAAACGAGTGGTAGCAATTGCACGTTGCAAGTCCAAATCACGATAATAGTCAGTTGTTTCTCCCTTGTATTGCTGCTTGATCAGCAAATCTCCGATTGGTGCATAAGATTGGCTGAACAATCCTTGCATATTATGTGCCAGCTGATCGGCCAAGGCATAGTTCTTTTCGTCCAAAGCCTTTCGTATTTGCGGCAAATAAACGAAAGCATCAGGATTAGGTCTTAAATTGACAGGTCCTCCGGTCCAAAAAGAACTTTCATTCAAATGGATTAGTTCTTCCGACGGACGTCCATACACCATAGCTCCCAAACGTCCATTTCCTAAAGGCAAAGCATTGATAAAATACTCTGCAGGTTCGTCGTACCATAAACGCATCACATTAGAGTTCTCCAATCGTCCAATATCTTCCTTACAGGATAGCAACATAACGGCAGCTCCCATAACGAATAACAAATTCCGTAACATACATGCTTTAACCATAGCTTCAACTATTCCATATTAATAATACATATTCCAAATAAAATCTTTTTCTCCGTAACAAATATACCCGATGTATCATTACCCAACAGGATGCAAATGATAACAAATAGATGCGTTTTGGATAACATTACAGCGTTATAATACTTTTTACTTCAATAAAACTTGTGATTTTCTGTTTTTATGTCTCTATTTTCAGGACATAGAAAGGGCTGTCAGCCGAAAAAATCCGACTGATTATTCAAAGTTTACCATCTATCAAAAAGAAATAACAGCTGTCAATGCTCTACCGGGGAGCTTGCTCGTAGACCGTCTGCAAGGTATAAGAACTATCCTCCGTAAACAGTCCTTTCTTCATGGCTCCGATCGCCTCAAGCGCACCCGGTTGCCAGTCGCCTGTAGCATGATTCAGCAGACACAGTCCCTTACCTCCGTCGTCCCAGTAGAAAGGAGCCAAACCATAGGTGCGGGCCGCCTTGTAAAAATATTCCAGATAGTATTTACGAAATGCCTCTTCCCTTTCGGTTGAACGGTGTATACATCCCATTTCACCGATGTATACCGGAACGCCTTTTTCTACAAAGTGTTCTTTCAGCGCTTTAAACTGACTGGCAATCTGATTTTCGTTGTCACCGGTCACCTTTTTAGCTGCATCTGCCGTATGTCCCCACTCTGTATATTTGTTGCTCATGGCATAATCCATAGGATCGTAACAATGCACAGATACCAGCAAACGGCCAGGCACAACGTCTTTAGGCAATACAAAACTCTGAAGAGTAAGTTCAATATTGGTAGCATAACCCGGTACGCATAAATAACGGTCGGTATTCTTGCCGCCAGTAGCACGTACTGTATTTACAAAAATCTGATTCCACTCGTTCAGAATAGCATACTGACGGCCACCGTCCTTCCGGTTATCTCCCCATCCCCAGCGACCGTCGTGGATTTCGTTCATCGCCTCGAACAGCAAAAAATGTCCTTTGTCCTTGAAACGGGCAGCTATTTGTGTCCACACAGCCTTCAACTGAGCCTTAATCGCCTCGTTTTGTTCTTCCCCCTGAATGGCTTTCTTCATGCTAAGCCAATAATTGTCATCATGATGTATATTAACAATAGCATTCAATCCGGCTTTCTCGGCATATTCTACAACTTCTTCCACACGTTTCAGCCACGATTCTTCCAATTTATATTCAGGCGCACTACCAATATGTCCCATCCAAGTAACAGGTATACGTACGGAAGTAAATCCGGCCGCAGCCAATTTGTCGAATGTAACTTGTGTCACAGGACGATTTCCCCAAACTGTTTCGTTGGACACACCTTCTGCTATGGCATCCAACTGATTGCCCAGGTTCCATCCCATACCCAGCCAACGTGCCACTTGCCATGCGTCTTTGTCTGCTTTCTCTGTATCGTTTGCCTCCGGATATGAATGAGCCTGTCCTCCTTGCAATACAAAAAAAGTGCCGCATAACAACAGGCATATAACTCTTGCCAATAGCGTTCCAGAATAGTTATTTGATAATTCTGTTTTCATGGTATTAATGATATTATAAAGTTATTTTATGTTTGTTTTCTCTCTAAATTATTCCACAAGTATAAAAAAGATAATCTACAAAAGTGTTTTTCTTATCCATTATATTCCATTTCGCGGGCTTTTAATTGCGGAAACGTTTTCCCGAAACTTACCGCATCCCGTTCACTGCTTTATCTGCCACTTCCGACCATGTACGGCGGATAAGTGTTTTCGAATACAAAGACGGACAGTATGCCGGTTTTTCGTCTGCCAACTGTTCGAGGCATCTCCAGGCATCGTCGTATTCTGCCAGATAAACTGTTTTATCTTCTTCCGTCAGCCCCTGTCTTATGGCAGCCAGATGGAACAACGCACGATAAATCCGATACATCTGCTTGCCATAACGACATGTCACCTTCATCGTTTCATCCAACAAAGCATCGGGGATGCTGATCTGCTCTGACAATTCAACGATCCGTTCCCAATATGTCACTGCCGTATCCTTCTCGGCCAACAGAGTCAGGACTTTCTCTTTGTTCTTTGGTAAGGCAGGAAAGGTTATGTATTCGTCTCTCACCCACATAGCAAAAACATCATTCGGGAAAGCAGCGCTACGCATTCCTCTCAGTGTAGCTTTCTCCGAAAGCAATGCCAATTCTCTGAAACGCGCCGCATCCTTACGAGAAAGTTTCAAACGCTTGGTCGCATAGTCATGGAAAATCTTTTCTTCCGGTTGCTGCGGTGAACGAGCCCACTGAGCCATTACCCATGCATTAAGGTCGCACCACAGCTCATTTTTAGGATAAGGTCCTTCCCATCCGCCACCGCGCGTCCAGGTCCACATACCGACCAACTTACCCGTATTATAAATATCGCGGATGCACCAGTACTTGCCTTCTTCCTTTTTTGCCCGGTCTTCTTCGAAACCTTCAATCACCCCACGAGCAATATAGTTGGGATATGCACCCTTGCCCTCATACTCGCGGGCACACTGAACTTCCACCAATTGCTGATGACGACCTAATCCCAAGACTTTACTAAAAGGATTTCCACGATGAAAATCGCCCTCACAATGTTTGATAGCAATCACCAGATTGGGATGAGGTTCAACCTGATCACTGATATATTGATATTTTTTTGCGTCTGTGTCGAATGCCCACCATGTCCTGAAAATAACCTTTTTGTTTAATTTTACACACACCTCTTCGCGCAATAAATTCATCAGAGGAATAATGCACTGATCTGCATTATCCTTTTTCTGAATGTGTCCTACATGAAACGGCGCATCTTCCAAATAGGTCTCGCCGATACGTACCACAATACCGTCCATCTGAGGGAACTGCTTGAAAAAAGCATTAAGCTGATAGCGCAATATACGCTGAACTAATGTATCCTGAGGATTACCAAATGTTTTTTCGATACCATATTTACTGACCAGCCGTTTGGGCAACAGAATCAAATCGCTCATGGCATATACGTCGACTCCGTTCCGCTTACAATCATTAAACAGTCCGTGCAGACGCGCCGCTTTCTTGTCGACCCATTCACGGTCGGGCGTACCCGGCGGAAGGATGTCTTTATCGAAATCGTCCCAGTTAATGGCCAACGTAGGCGAATCGAACAAAAAATAGCATTTTCCATTATAACCCATCGACTTCAATACGTCCGGTCTGTCGTACATACTCTCGTAAAGAGGTTCGCCCGGATTGTTGTGCACCATATCCATAATATAAGACAAACTTGCCGACTGCGAATGAACCGACAACGCCCCCATTGTGAATAAAAAGGTAAGAGTTAGTTTTTTCAGGTTAAACAATGTTTTCATGGTTTTATTTACTATATCATTAAATTTTCAGAACCGCCAATTTGCATTGGCTCACTTGCAAAATAACACAATTATTAGCCTAACAGTAGGTATAAAATAAAAACGGTTATGGTTCTTATCATAACAATACATACCCATTTTTAAGCAAACAAGAAGTTTATCTGCAATAAAAGGGGCGAAAAAACTTATAAATACCCTATCAGCCACTACCGAGCAACACTTGCACGGCTCGCGAGCCATGCTTGCAATACTCTTGGGAACTACTGGCAATACTCACGGACTTTACTTGCAATACTCGTGGGCTTTGTATGTAAAAGTCGGAGATTTTTAGAAATAGTTGCA
>NZ_FR883090.1:0-5281 GCF_000435115.1 Bacteroides sp. CAG:633
TGTTGCTTCCGCATCTGTCAATCCTATTTGCAAACCGGCATTATCAAATCCGTCTTGCAATGGCAGAGGCGCGAACCGTTCAAGGGCGCATACTACTTCCTTTATCTTCATATAAATGGAAAAAATTGTCTGCAAATATACGAAAAAAGCATGTACGCAACTCTGATTTTTGTTTTTTTTAGAAATAGAGCAGAGTATTGGGGAATAAATTAGGACTAAAAAGAATGGGAAAAAACAAGGAAAGTGCGTTATGCTTTCTCGCAGGATATGGATTATTGCGGATAAAATCCGACAAACTTATCCGGAGAGAGGCGTGACACACTTTCCTTATTCTTGTATATTGCTTTCGGGTATGGGTGCAGGTTTATTCTTTACTTAACTGCTTGGAATACAGACTGTCGATAATTCCGTCTGCCAGTCCTATTACAGGTACATGGATGTATTCGGCCTTTACGATATTGGCTATGGTCAGGAATATTTCGGCGGCCGGTACAATGACATCTGCGCGGTCGGCTTTCAGACTGAATTCATTCATGCGCTGTTCGGGTGTCAGCGGTTTGAGTTCATCGTATAATCCTTGCAAAGAAGCGATAGGCATCCTCATCTTCTTTTTATCCTTTTTCTCGGCCAGACGATACAGTTTATTGATGTTTCCTCCCGATCCGATGATGTTGATACCTTGGAAGTCGGCCGTAAGCCGTGTCAGATCGTCTTTCATCTGTGCCCAGGTTTCGTCTTTCACGGCTCCGCTCAGGATGCGTACGGTTCCTATATTGTACGAAAGCGACTGAACCAATTCACCATTGGTCAGCAGGTTGATTTCTGTACTTCCACCGCCGACATCTACATAAATATAGTTTCCGGTACGGTCTTCCATACATTCTATATGATTGTTGTAGATCATATGTGCTTCTTCCTGGCCATCAATTACTTCGATGTTGATGCCTGTGTCTTTCAGAATCTTCTTGATGACACTTTTCCCGTTTTTGGCATCGCGCATGGCAGAGGTAGCACATGCACGGTAGTCGGTCACTTCGTATATCTTCATCAGTTGGCGGAAGGCTTTCATCAGTCTTCTCAGCTTGACGAGTTTTATTTCAGAAACTTCTCCTAAAGAAAAGACATCGAATCCCAACCGCAGGGGAACTCGCAGCAACATGACCTTTGACAGTCGCTTGCTGATCAGGTTTTCGTCTTCTTTTTCTTTTTTGATTAGCAACCGCACTGCATTCGAACCGATGTCGATGGCGGCATAGCATTTATTACTCATTGTTATTCTTGTTTTTGATTGTCTGGTGTGGTATTGCAATAGCTGTAATATAATTCTTCTTGCGAGCGGAATGGAGTTCCTTCTTCAGAAGTCCATGGCTGGTTGTCCCCTTTCCCATCTACTACGCGTCCCTGGCAGGTATCACGCAGCCCATACTCTATTACTTTTCGTAAGTCTGCTTTGATTTGCGGGTCATATACAGGCGTAACTACCTCTACCCGATTGTCCAGATTGCGTGGCATCCAGTCGGCCGAACCGATGAATGTCTTGTCTTCTCCGCCGGCAGCGAAGATGAAGATGCGCGAGTGTTCCAGATAGCGGTCGATTATACCATTGATGTGTATCGTATCGCTCAGTCCCGGAATGCCGGTTATCAGCGAACAGTTACCTCTTACCAATAAACGGATAGGAACTCCGTTGGATGATGCTTCGTACAGTTTCCGCACCATTGTAGTGTCGGTAATGTGGTTTATTTTGATCAGTATGTAAGCCGGTTTGCCAGCCTGCTTGTTCTTGATTTCGTCGTTGATCAGTTTGATAAACTTGTTTTTCATTTCATTGGGCGATACCAGTAACTCTTTGAAGTGTACAGGCGAATAAGGCTTCTCAATGAACGTGAAGACCGAATTTACGTCGTTGACGATGTTGCGTGCAGCAGTCATCACCATGTAGTCCGTATACATTCGTGCGTTTCCTTCATGGAAATTTCCCGTACTGATGCAGGCTATGTTATTACCTGTCTTCATGGTAATGTGAGTGATCTTGGAATGAACTTTCAGGCCTTCTACGCCGAATATCACGTGTATACCCGCATCCTGCATCTTCTTTGACCAGCCAATGTTGGAAGCTTCGTCGAAGCGTGCCAGCAGTTCGATGACAACCGTTACTTTCTTGCCGTTGCGTGCTGCGCAAATCAGGGCCTTTACTACTTTGGAGTCTTTGGCCAGTCGGTAAAGGGTGGTTTTGATGCTTTTCACCTCTTTGCTGACTGCAGCTTCCTGCAACACACGGATGTAATAGTCAAAACTGTGGTAGGGAACGTGGATAAACCGGTCTTTTTCCTGTATCAGCTTAAGCAGGCTTTTTCCGCTGTCCAGTTCGGGCTTGATGACAGGAGCCCATACCGGGTATTTCAGGTCCTTGCGTCCGCAGTCGGGGAAAGACATCAGGTCTTTATGGTTGTGGTAGCGTCCTCCGCTCAAGACGGTGTCCAGCTTGTCCAGATTCAGTTTGTTCATTACCCGTTTCAGCATGTCCTTGGGCATCTGGCTGTCGTATATCACTCGCAGCGCATCACCTTTCTTGCGGCTTTTTACTCCTTTGGATATCTTTTGCAGCATGCCGTTGCGAAGGTCGTTGTCGATCTCCATTTCGGCATCCTTGGTGAATTTAAAGGCGTATGCGTTGAACGAGCTATATCCCAGTCCGGCGAAGATCATCGGCAGGCAATAGCGGATTACATCATCCAGATACATCAGATAGCTTTTTCCATCTTTGTCCGGCAGACGGACAAAACGTCCGCATTCGGCTACGGGAAGGGCTATGAGCGCGTAGTCGAATGTTTTCTTGCCATTGGCCTGCATCTTCACAGCCAGGTAAATGTTTTCGTCGGTTTCGTCGGTCAGCTGTTTTACGGCCGAAAGCCAGATGGCACTTACAAAACCGCTTAACTTTTGCCGATAGAACTGGCGGACATAGTTTTGCTGTTCTTCGTCCAGTTCGTCTTCTTTGACGATGAATATGTTTTCGTGTCGCAATTGGCCGGTAACGTCCCGAATGGCCGACTCGTACTCTTTGACATATTTGTTGTTCAGCTTGTTGATCTGTTTGATGAGTCGTTGCGCATGTTCACGTTCCGAGCGCACTCCTTTGTCATCGCATTCGGCTATACGGCTAAGGGTGGCCATACGTACACGGAAGAATTCATCAAGGTTGTTCGAATAGATTCCAAGGAAGCTTAGTCTCTCCAGCAATGGAATATGGGGTTTCATTGCTTCTTGCAGGATGCGTCGGTTAAAATACATCCAGCTTAAGTCTCGGTCGACGTATGCGTCGGACAACTCTTTTTTACTGATCATATTTTGTTACGATGAATAGATTATTTTCTGACTTGCAAAAGTATCCCACTGATGTTACAAATGTGTGTCAGAAATGTTACAATAAGGATAAGGACGGATGGTGACGGGCAGACGAGTCGGTGAAAGCGAATTCTCGATGCAGCGTAAGATGCGCCAGTCGCAAGTGTGCACCCAGTCGATGAACGCTTGATTGGGCCGGTAGCCTTTTGAAAATTCCAACAATTCTTCCAGGTTGAATTCGGTGGAGGTGATTCCTGCTCCATTGCGGACAGCGTCGTAAGCATTGCAGTCTTGTTCGATGTGAGCGGGAACCATCAATAAAGGTTTGCCCAGATACATGGCCTCGCACACCGACTCGAAGCCTGCCGTGGTGGCGTATGCCTTGCATCCGGCCATGTAGCGCAGAAATTCTACGTCGTTTATCTGGTGGAAACTCAGCGTTTCGTCTATCTGGCATATTTCTTCTTCATCCTGCTTGTCCCAGAAGAAGTGCAGGGGCACTTCTTTATGCCGCGCGTGCCAGTTCATGATGCTTTCTCCGAAACCGGCGTTCACCATGTAGCCGTGTATGTAGTTTCCCTGGCTGCTTTCGCATGCCAATACTTCTTTTCGCAACAAGGGCGGCACTACTTTTATGCGGGTCGAAGGGTTGTAGGCCATGTCGCGGAACGATAGTGCCAATATTTCTTTGGCTCCTATGCAGGTCAGTCGGGTAAAGAGCCGTAGCAGCGTCAGGCTGACGGACTGCCGGGGAGGAAATTCGAAGTCGGGATGCAGAAAGAGGTACTGGTGTCCGATGCTGATCTGTGGGACGGAGGGACGCATAAAGCAGTAGGTCAGCCCGGTCAGCAGTTCGTAGAAGTTGATGACAAGGTCGGCCCCGCTCTCCTCAATGCGTTGGCGGATGTAGTGCATGCTTTTGATGTATGCCGGTATTTTCAGCAGGTTGTATGCGATGCTGCGGGGCAGGTTGATTCGTTTGTTGGCCGGAGTCGGGAGAAAGTTGGGACTGATGAACCGTTTTACCGGTGCCTGTATGGTGCGGTTGAAAAATCCGGGAAGCCTTCGCGAATTGCTTTTCCCTACCAGCACTTCTACTACTTCGTGTCCGTTGCGGCGCAACAGTTCTTCCATGGTGATGGCTTGTGTCAGGTGCCCGCGTCCTTCTCCTTGAACGATAAAGATAACTTTCATCTGTTTGCTGATTTAATGGTTTACAAATAACATCTTCTCTTTTTCATCTTTACAAAGGTCATGTTTTCATGTTACGTCAGGATGTAGAAGGTGTGACAATTGGGTTATAAAATAAGTCATGCCGGCATCACGCCGACATGACCCTAAGAGAATTTATGGATTTACTTTCGTGTGTGAAAAGTAACTGCTGCCGTTGTGCAGGCAGTTCAATATCAAACAAATTCTTCAACCATATACATGTCGCTGACAAAGTCGTCTACAGTCTGTTCCAGGTTCAGGTAAGCTTCGTCCGGAGTTTCTCCGTAGGCGCTGCATAGTGTATTGTTTACGATGTAAGCATAAAAGCCACCGCCTGCTGCGGCCTCGATAGCGTATTCGTTTCTGTTCAGTTTCATAATTAGTCCTCCTTTTTTTGACATTGCAAAGATGCCCTAACTTTGTTTCAAACGTGTGTAGGCGGGATTACAAAACGGTAAATATCGGGATTCCCTTTATGAATCAGTCCGGCTTCATTGTTTTTTTATTTTGCGAGGTGTGTGACTTTTTGACTTAATCCTTTCTTTTATTCAGAATTTTCTTTATCTTTGGCCTATCGCAATGCATCTTAAGTTAGATATTTATGGCAGAATACGGCTTCGCAATAATTCATAATCCATCCAATAAGTTGGCTGAGAATTTGGATATGTGTGAAACTTGTGTAAACACACACACACACACACACACACACACATTCTCACCT
>NZ_FR883091.1:0-4966 GCF_000435115.1 Bacteroides sp. CAG:633
GGGTGACGCTGCGGTCGTCCAGCGGGTCGGGCGACTTGGGCGTGTGCAGCAGCTCTATTTCGCCGCTGGCCACGGGGCTGTCGCAGTAGTTGGGGCGGTGGCGGGGGATGCCTTTGCCGGTCAGCAGCCAGTTGTAGTCCACGTCGGGCAGGCGGCTCAGCAGCAGGCCGAAGTCGATGCTGTTGCGCGCCATCCAGTTGCTCAGCGTCGAGCGCGAGACGCCCAGGTATTGTGCCAGTTCGTTGTCTTTCTTCAGGTCGAGTGCCAGTTTGGCGCGTCGTACGATGTCGGTCACGTCGAACATCAGGTCTTCTTTCTTTTCCATAGGTCGGATTCTTCCTTTCCGGTGTTTCGGGGGTTGATGGTTGGTTTCTTTTCTCGAATCGGGGTTGTTGAACGCGGATTTCCGTTGTACGAAGTTTATATTCAGTGGATTATAAACTTTTTCGTGCGAAAATCTGCGTTTCGTTGTTTTCTTATTGAAAATCGTTTTATATTTGCAGCAACAAATATAGTGGTTTTGTTTAAATACTGCAAACTATTTAATGGAAAATACACACTGGTGTCTCTCGCGAGCCGTGCAAGTGTCCCACGTGAGCCGTGCAAGTGTGGCTCGCGAGCGGTGCAAGTGTTGCTCGGAGACATCGCTTCCGATTGAGACATTGATCTGTAAAATAAAATATTATTATGAAAACTTCCGAATTGAATCAGCCGAACGCCGTACGTTGTTGCGGACGTTGCAAGAGGGTGTTGCCCCTTGAAGAATTTTATGTGAACAGCCGTACGCAGCGGCCCGACCCTTACTGCAAGGATTGTCGCCGGACGATGAACCGCGAACGCCATCGGGCGAAGTCGCAGGAGTCGAAGTCGCGCCGCCGGTCGCCCGTCATCACGCAGGTGGCCGACCGTGACGAACGTCTGCGCCTGATCCGTCAGGCCTTGGCCACGGTGGAAGAGCATCACCGCCGCCGTCTGGCACGCTTGCGCGAGCAGGAGGAGGATCTGTATCCGTTCTGATGCTGCTTCTTGCCACGGGTTGCGCGGGTTGCCACGTGTTTGTTAACGTTGTGATAACCTGCGTAATCCGTGGTGAATCGTGCCATTCTCCATTATTTAAAATTCTTCATTCTTCGTTCTTCATTCTTCATTTTTATGTCCAGAGTACCTAAACGGGGTCTTGATTATTTCCCCATGAATACCGACTTCTTGCAGAGCCGCCTGCTTCGTCGCCTTGTGAAGCGTAAGGGCGATGTGGCTGTCTTCATCCTGCTGCAAGCGTATTGCGCCATTTATGGTGGCGAGGGCTACTATGTGGTGGCCGACGAGATGTTTTACGACGACCTTTCCGACCTGCTTCGCGAGGGCGAGGCCAAGGATGTGCGTGATGTCATTGCCCTGGCTGTGGAGTTCGGGTTGTTCGATGCCGGCATGTTCAGCCAGTACGGCATTCTGACTTCGGCCGAAATCCAGCGGCAATATCTGTTCATCACCCGTCGGCGTTCGACGTGTCCCATCGATGAGCGTTACTTGCTTCTGTCTGCCGAATCGGTTTCGGAAGAACCGGCGGAATCGGGTACGGAAAAGGGGATAAATGTTGCAGAAAAGCCGCAATCTGCAACAGAAAAGGCCGAAAACACCCCTTCGACTGCCCCAAAGTACACAAAGAAAACAAAAGAAAACAAAAGTAAAGAAAATCCCCTCCTCGATAGTTCCCCCGAAAACGTGGGAACTGCCGGCACGGCCCCGAAGGCCGTGGAGGATGAACCTCTTTTTGTACGCCGTGAGTGGACACAAGCCGACGTGGCCCGCCTGCAACCCCCTGCCGACGGCCTGAACCGTAACCTCGACGGCTTGCTCTGTAACCTGATGCAGTTTCGTGTGCCGCCTGCCGAACAGTATGCCATCGTGCTGAAGAGCAACTTCGGCGTCATCGGCCATCCCGTATGGAAAGGCTTCGAGCCTCTGCGAACCAGTCACGGCAAGATCCGCCAGCCGGGGCGGTATCTGCTGAGTTTGTGTGGGGGAGGGCGGTGAAAGGAGTGTTTTCTCTTCATGTTTACTTTTTGAAAACAAAACCTCCTTTTTGTTGAACGCAACCGCCCGAAACATTTGCACGTATCCCCGCGAATGCCTATCTTTGCAATGTGGTTAAGCTTAAGACACAAAGAAAAAGAACACGATTTATTAACAGTTTAAAAAATTAAAACTATGGCATTGATCTACAAAACCATCCAGTCCACATTGCCCAACGAAGAAGGGCAGAAGTTGTATCATCCCCGCGCCGTTTATACGGGCAACGTCGACACCACCCAGATAGCCCGCGAAGTAGCTGCTTATTCCTCGCTGACCACGGGTGACGTGAAGAACACCATCGACAACCTGGTCACCGTGATGACCACCCATCTGCAGGCGTCCGAAAGTGTCACCCTCGACGGACTGGGCACCTTCCGCCTGGTGATGCGTTCGCGCGGCATGGGAGCCGCCACCGCTGCCGAGGTCACTCCCACACAGGCTGCCCTGCGCGTGCACTTCACACCCGCCTCGACCCGCAATCAGGACCGCACCGTGGCCACCCGTTCGCTGCTGACCGGCGTGAAGTGCGTACCCTGGAAGGGCGAAACCACTTCGACAGGCGGCAGTCAGCCCGGTGGCGGAGGTAGCCAGGGCGGCGGAGGCGAAGATCCGCTGGGATAAACTGGGGCTTAGCGTTTAGGGTTTAAGGTTTAGGGCGGTATGCAGCAAACAACGGTGCCGCCCGCCGCAATCAATACAAATCAAAATTAAAAACACGAAAGGAGGAATCAGTTATGGCAATGAAGAAATCCGTCTGGGACATCGTCCTGAAAGTCATCATCGCAGTGGCCTCGGCCATCGCCGGAGTGATCGGAGGAAACGCCATGCCGCCGCTCGTCTGAAAACAGCAGATGGGCGCCGCGCGGCCAACATCGGAGGAGAGGAAGGCAGGAAGAATGCCTTCCTTTCTGTTTTTGCGACAAGAGGATATCCGCCTCCGCGGAAATAAGGAAATAAAAAGCCCCCATCTCCTCACGCCCTATTGCTTTTTTTCTTACTTTTGCACAAACAGGAAAACCCCTAAAAAGAACCGTTTACAGAAATATGAAAACCCTCGAAACCAAATACATCAACGTGGGAGGCCGCCTGATGGACCTCTCGACGCCCTGCGTCATGGGCATCCTGAACCTGACCCCCGACTCCTTCTACGCCGACAGCCGCATGCAGACCGAAGACGAGATAGCCCGCCGCGCCCGTCAGATTGTGGACGAAGGCGGCGCCATCATCGACGTGGGAGCCTATTCCTCGCGTCCCGGTGCTGCCGACGTTTCGCCGCGCGAAGAGATGGACCGCCTGCGCCGCGGACTCGAAATCGTTCGCCGCACGGTGCCCGATGCCGTGATTTCGGTTGATACCTTCCGTGCCGACGTGGCCCGCATGTGTGTCGAAGAATACGGCGTGGACATCATCAACGACATCGCCGCGGGCGAGATGGATGCCGACATGTTCTCCACCGTGGCCCGGCTCAACGTGCCCTACATCATGATGCACATGCAGGGCACCCCGCAGAACATGCAGCACGAGCCTCACTACGACAACCTGTTGCGCGAGGTCTTCCTCTACTTTGCCCGCAAGGTGCAGCAGCTGCACGAACTGGGCGTGAAGGACATCATCCTCGACCCCGGTTTCGGCTTCGGCAAGACGCTCGACCACAACTACCAGCTGTTGGCCCACCTCGAAGAGTTCCGTATCTTCGGCCTGCCGCTGCTTGTGGGCGTGTCGCGCAAGTCGATGATCTACCGTCTGCTGGGCACCACTCCGCAAGAGTCGCTCAACGGCACCACCGTGCTCGATACCCTTTGCCTGATGAAGGGAGCCGACATCCTGCGTGTGCACGATGTCCGCCAGGCTGTCGAGACGGTGCAGATTGTGGAGAAGATGTTGACAAGTTGACGAGTTGACGAGAAAAACAAGTGAACAAGATATTAGTAAGGTAATAAGCAAGTCCCCTCGTGGCCTCGTTAACTTGTCCCCTTGTTAACTAACATATAATAAAACCTAATAATAAAACCAACAACCGTGTTTTTCGAATTTGGCATAAAAGACTTTATAGATATCCTGCTGGTCGCCTTCCTGCTGTACTACACGTACAAGCTGATGAAAGCTTCCGGCTCGATCAACGTGTTTACGGGCATACTGGTGTTCATCCTGATATGGCTTGTCGTGTCGCAGGTGCTTGAGATGAAGTTGCTCGGCTCCATCTTCGACAAGCTGGTCAGTGTGGGTGTGCTGGCGCTCATCGTGCTGTTTCAGGAAGAGATACGACGCTTTCTGCTCACCCTCGGTTCGCACCGCCATGCCAGTGCGCTGGTGCGGTTCTTCACCGGTGGCAAGAAGGAAACGCTCGAACACGAAGACATCATGCCCATCGTGATGGCCTGCATCAGCATGGGCAAGCAGAAGGTAGGCGCCCTCATCGTGATGGAGCACAACATGCCCCTCGATGAGATAGTGCGTACGGGCGACGTGATCGACGCCAACATCAACCAGCGGCTCATCGAGAACATCTTCTTCAAGAACAGCCCCTTGCACGACGGTGCCATGGTCATCAGTAAGAAGCGCATCAAGGCTGCCGGCTGCATCCTGCCTGTCTCTCACAACCTGGACATTCCCAAGGAACTGGGACTGCGCCACCGTGCCGCGATGGGCATCTCGCAAGTGTCCGATGTGCACGCCATTATCGTTTCCGAAGAGACTGGCGCTATTTCCGTGGCCTACAAAGGACAGTTCCACCTGCGCCTCACCGCCGAAGAGCTGGAAAGCCTGCTGACGAAAGACGGATAGTTGACAGGCAGGGAACGAGTTGACAAGTTGACAAGGGACAAGTTAACAAGATTACAATTCCTCCTCGTTGCCTGATGCCTCGTCCCCTCGTCAACTAAACTTATAAACT
>NZ_FR883091.1:4988-5248 GCF_000435115.1 Bacteroides sp. CAG:633
AAGAACTCAAAAACTTAAGAACTCAAAAACTTAAGAACTCAAAAACTCAAAAACTCAAAAACTCAAAAACTCAAAAACTCAACCATATGGATAGAAGAAACTTTTTACGTACAGGAGGTCTTGCCGTGCTGGGTTCACTGGCAATGCCTTCGCTGGCCATGCCTGAACCGGTGCGCCGGGCGCTTGGGGCAGCCGATGACAAGTCGGCCGTGGCTGCAGCGATGCTTCACTTCGGTGTGACCGAAGCCTATCTGAAGAAA
>NZ_FR883091.1:5274-7058 GCF_000435115.1 Bacteroides sp. CAG:633
AAAGTACTGGCTGCCGCCCTCGAAAAAGGCGGCGATTATGCCGACCTCTATTTCGAACATACGTTCAACAACAGCGTCACGCTGATGGACGGACAAGTGAACCGTTGCGGTTCGAACATCGACTTCGGTATGGGTGTCCGCGTTCTGGCAGGCGACCAGACGGGTTATGCCTATGTCGAGGGAGTGACACTCGACGAAATGCTGCGTGCTGCCCGTACAGCTGCCCGCATCGCTACGTCGGGCAAGGCAGGTAAACCCGTCGGACTGACTGAGAAAACCATCGCCAAGAACCGTTATACCGTGATTTCCCCCTGGGAGGAAGTCAGCCTGAAGACCAAAATCCCTTATCTGGAGAAGCTGAACGAGAAAATCTTCTCGCTCGACCCGCGTGTACGCAAGGTGCAGGCCTCGCTGAGCGACACTACCTCGCACGTGCTTTTCTGCAACTCCGAGGGCGTGAGCTATTACGACTACCGCCCGATGGTATCGTTCATGGCCGTCTGCATCATGGAAGAGAACGGACAGATGGAGAACGGCTTTGCCTCGCGTTCGTACCGCAAGGGCTTCGAATTCCTAAGCGACGACATTGTCGAGACATTGGCTCGCGAAGCGGTGGACAATACGGCCATTCTCTTCAAGGCCGTCAAGCCCAAAGGCGGCGAAATGCCCGTTGTGATGGGAGCCGGCGGTTCGGGTATCCTGCTGCACGAGGCCATCGGTCATGCTTTCGAGGCCGACTTCAACCGTAAGAAGACGTCTATCTTCAGCGACCTGCTGGGCAAGAAGGTGTGCAACGAGCACATCAACGTGGTGGACGACGGTACCATCCCCTTCAACCGCGGCTCGGTCAACTTCGACGACGAAGGTGTGGAAGGTCAGAAGACCTACATCGTGAAGGAAGGCATACTGACGAGCTACATGCACGACCGCATCAGCGCCAAGTTCTACGGCGTGGCTCCTACCGGAAACGGACGCCGCGACACCTTCCGCTGCACGCCTATCCCCCGTATGCGTGCCACGTACATGGAGGCTGGCAACGTGCGCGAAGAAGACATCATCTCTACCGTCAAGCAGGGCATCTATGCACAGAACTTCACCAACGGACAGGTGCAGATCGGTGCAGGCGACTTTACGTTCTTCGTCAAGTCGGGCTACCTCATCGAGAATGGTAAGCTGACGCAACCCATCAAGGACATCAACATCATCGGTAACGGTCCCAAGGCACTGGCCGACATCACCATGGTGGCCGACAATGCCAAGATAGACAACGGTACCTGGACGTGCGGCAAGGACGGACAGTCGTGCCCCGTCACCTGCGGTATGCCTTCGGCTCTGGTCAGCAAACTGACGGTGGGTGGAGAATAAGAAAATGAAGAATGAGGAATGAAGAATGAAGAATTAGTTATCATTCACCATTAATCATTCACCATTTATCATTAACCATTAACAATTTACCATTAATAAAGAACATGATAACAGACAATAATAAGAAACTGGCACAATGGGCAATGGACTTTGCCCTGAAGAACGGATGCCAGGCAGCCAAACTGGTGTTGTATGCCAACTCCAATTCGTCGTTTGAGCTGCGCAACGGAAAGATGGACCGCCTGCAACAGGCATCGGAAGGCGGACTGGCCATCAGCTTGTATGTAGACGGTCGCTACGGCTCGTACTCTACCAACCGGCTGGACAAGAAAGAACTGGAAACCTTCATCAAGAACGGCATTGAGTCGACACGCTATCTGGCTCCCGACGAGTCGCGCGTGCTGGCCGACCCCAGCCGC
>NZ_FR883092.1:0-6625 GCF_000435115.1 Bacteroides sp. CAG:633
CTGCCCGGGTCGGCAGTGGCTTCCGTCGTGAGGCCTCGCCGACGGTGTGCCTGTCCTCCCCCGAACCGACAGTGCAAAGTTAAGTCGGCAGGCAGGCAAAAGCAAGAAAAGGACATCTACAGCGCATTTTCTACTACACACTGATAATCAAACGTTTAAATCAATCTACATCTCTACAAGCATTCATCCGGAAAGGGGGTACGGCGGTAGAGCAGGCAACGACAATCTCTACAACCGGAGATGGTAACGTGCTGATAATGAAGGGCAGATAGGAAAGGGATCTCTACCAAAGGAGGCAGTAATGGGGGGATTGGTCAGATGATGCCCTTACACCCCACAAATCACCATATCCAGCGTCTCGCCACGGCTGAACAGGTCGGCATCCGCCTGCAACAGGCGTTTCTTCAAACGGAACTTCTGCTGCGAAACGGACGACGGGGAAACGGCTATGAACGCGGCAACCTGCGCATTGCTGAAACGCAGACGGATGAGCAGACAAAGCTGCTGGTCGGCAGGCGTCAGCGTGGGAAAACGTTGCAGCAAGCGGGTGGTAAAACCGCTATACACACGGTCGGTCAAGCGGCGCAGATAGTCCCAGTCGGCATCGGTCAGGAAACGGGGAGCCTCGTGCAAGCGTGCCACCACCTCGTCGCGCGCCACCAGCGTGGACGAAAGCGACTGCACCTGGTCGTCGAGGCGGCGCAGACGGTCGCCCTGTGCCTTCAGCAGTTCCAAGTCGGGCGGTAAGGGGCGGTTTTCGAAGACCTTCAGCCGACCGTGCAACCCCTCGTTCTCATCGCGCAGCTCGTCGTTGCGCTTCATCAGACTCTTCAGGGCGGTCTCGATGTCCTCGCGCATCTCGTCGGTCAGCGGCATGTCGGCCAGGCAGGCTTCCAGCTCGGCCATTTCGCGCTCGATGCTGTGGAGGTCGTTCTCGTTCTCATTGAGGCGTACCATATAACGGCGATATTTCTTGTCCTTCAGATGGCGGTCCACCATCACATTTATCCAGATCAGGGCCAGTATCAGCAGAAAACTCAGCGAATACGAAATGAGCTGCGTCTTTCCGTCGGACGGAGCCACACGGACGCGCTTCCCGCCCGTAGCCTCCTTGCTTTGGTTGTAGGCCCGGTGCAGTTCGGCAATCTGACCGACAGCCTGCGCACTGTCCATCGCTCCGGCCTGCGCCAGCGAATCGGCACGGCAAAGGGTCTGTTCGTATTTCAGCATGATTTCGTTGGCCGGCTTGGCACAACCCGACAGTCCCGCTATCAGGGCGAGAACAAAAACGCATTTAAGGTATCGCATCAGCATGTGTGTATTTCATTTAATCGGACAAAAATAGCATAACTTTCGGACATAGGGAGCGTTTGACAAAAGTTTCTTTCATTTATCACGTTTCATTACCATCCGGTCAACAGCACCGGCAAGCAAGAAATCCTCCCCTCCATCCCCCGTCAGAACATATTCTGGCAAGGGGGTACCTAAGTATACGACTGAGATGGCCTAAGTATACGACTGAGGGTATCTAAGTATACGACTGAGGGTGCCTCGGTATACGACCATGATTGCCTAATCTATTATTGCAATTAAAAAGGATATTGATATATACATTTTTCTCAGCTATTGCTATCCATGCAGAACACGTCGTTTCCGCATGTCCTCCCGCACCAGTTCCGCCTCCGTAGGCGACAGTTTGGGCAGCTTCACTGTCTGCGGACTCTCCTGCTGGTAAGCCTTCACTTCGTCGATAAGCAGTTGCCAGTCGTACAGGAATTCTTCCGAACAGCCATGGCGGCGGTATATCTCTTTGGCTGCCTCCAGAATCTCGGGAGCGCAACTGTCATCCCCTTGGAAAACCACTGCGGGGATGTCGTGATGTATGCAGTCTCTTAGTAAACGTACTTGATCTTTCATTGCAGAATTCTTTTCTATTTTCAGTATTGCAACTTTCACCAATTTAACCCTTTGGCAAGGGGAATACAAAGATAAAGGGTATTTTCCAAAAGGTATTGCATAATAGCCGAAAAATCCGTATATTTGAGGAAACGAAGCAACGGTTATGGCTAACCCGAACATTCCGGGCATTCCCCGGACCGAACAAGACCTGCTGTATCAGAAACTAAGCGTTTACAACAGCGGAAGAACTTCTTACAAAGAAGTAGGAGCCTATCTTGTGGCATTGCCCCGTTACGAACACCCTGCATACTCACTGTGGATTTATTCGCCACTTCCCGAGCATCAATCCATCTTCTACATCTGCGACCTCTCCGAAGATGTGCACGATTCGCTGCGCATAGCCAGTACGCTCTGTTTCTATTCCCAGCGACCGCTCTACATTGTAGAATACAATGCCAAAAGGATGCAAAGCAAAGGCGACGACCTTGTCTTTTTCGGAAAATATCGGGGACACTTTCTGCACGAGGTACTACGCATCGACCCGGCTTACCTGTCGTGGATTGCTTTCAAGTTCGAACCACGCATCCCCAAGCAGGAACGCTTTGTACAGATAGCCCGCATATATCATTCAGTCCACCTCGATGTGCAACGGCGAAAAAGCCAGCAACAAAGCAGAAGCAGTTTTCTAGGAAAAGAAGGAGACAAAGTAGAAAATCTGAAACTGACTGTCCAGAGTGTACACATCGAAGACAATCCCTACAAGACGCAAGTCATAAAGGGCATTCCACACTTCTACGTCAGACAAATGCTAAAGCTGAAAGATGCTGCCGGCAACCTCGTTACCCTGCGTATCAATGCACGGACAGCCAGTACACAGTCGTGTCTGCTCCCTGCCCTGGAACACGCCTATCAGCCGGGCGAAACAGTAGAAATCGCCTCGGCACGGATAGCCCGTACTTATCTGATAGGGAACATAAAATGTACGAGGCTCAATTATGTAAAGCTGCGATAGAAGCTTGCAGATGCTTTCACACTTTCTCAATCAGCACCGTAGCATAAGCCGAGATACCTTCTTCACGCCCGGTGAAACCAAGTTTTTCTGTGGTTGTAGCCTTGATAGATACATCATCTTCATCTACCCCCATCACCGATGCAAGCGTACGCTGCATCTCGGGAATATGTGCCTTTAACTTAGGCCGTTCGGCGCAAACCGTAGCATCAATGTTACCGACAGTATAGCCTTTGGTAGCAATCAGTTCAACGGTTTTCTTCAAAAGGATTTTGCTGTCGATACCCGCAAACTCGCCTGCTGTATCAGGGAAATGATAACCGATATCACGCATATTGGCCGCCCCCAACAAGGCATCACAAATGGCATGAATCAGCACATCGGCATCGCTATGTCCCAGCAGCCCTTTCTCATGTTCCAGCCGGATACCTCCCAGCCAAAGCTCGCGTCCCTCGACCAGCCGATGGACATCGAAACCAAAACCTACACGTATCTTCATAAGCTTTCTTATAAAACAATATAAACTACAACTGTTCTTCCTGCCACTTTCACAGTTATCGGATGTGGAAATCAAGCAGTTTTTCTTCGCCCAGATATCCTTGCAAATGTTGTCCGATCCTTACCGGTCCCACTCCCGCAGGCGTACCCGTAAAGAGCAGATCACCAATTTTAAGCGTCATGAAACGACTGACATAAGCAATAATATCGTCCACGCGGAATAACATATCGGCCGTATTTCCACGCTGTACCTCCTTGCCATCTATATCAAGATGAAAGTCCAGATTCTGCACATCCCCACCTGCCTGCTCCAAGGAGATAAAGTCGCCTATTGCAGCCGAATTATCAAATCCCTTACACAGTTCCCAAGGATTGCCCGCCTCACGGAACTTACGCTGAAGGTCGCGGGCCGTAAAATCGATACCGACCGTCACTGCGTCGTAATAACGACGGGCAAAACGTGGAGCAATATGCTTGCCCAATCGGCAGATACGTACTACAACTTCCGTTTCATAATGCACCTCGTTCGAAAAGTCAGGCAAAAAGAAAGGCTTGCCGTCCTTCAGTATCGCCGAATCAGGTTTCAGGAAGATAACCGGCTCACTATTCACAGCCGTATGTCCCAATTCCTCGTTATGACGGGCATAATTCATGCCCACAGCCAAAATCTTCATGACTAAATATGTTCAAAATTCAATCGGTTAAACATTACCGCCAGATGGGCGTACAGTGAAGTATTCTGCACCACAATATGCTCGGGCACCCGGATACGGAACGGAGTAAAGTTCCACACAGCCTTGATGCCTCCCTCCACCATTTTGTCGGTAATCTGTTGAGCTATCTCAATGGGAACAGTCAGCACACCAATATTGACATCGTACTCCGACATCTTCTGTTCAAACTCATCGGTATGATAAATAGGAATACCGTTCAGCTGTGTTCCTACCAGATCAGGATTCACATCGAATGCCGCCACAATCTCCAATCCGAAATGGTTCAAACCGGAATCGTGCAGCAAGGCTCCTCCCAAGCTGCCTACACCAAACAGAAAAGCCTTATGCAAATTGGTAAAACCCAGAAAATCTTCTAATACAGCAATCAAAGTATCAATGTCATAGCCTACCCGTGTGCGGCCAGAGATATTGACATACGACAAGTCCTTGGCTATCTGAGATGCATCGATATTGATTTCTTTGGATATTTGCGTAGAAGAAACAAAACGTTCTCCTTTCTTTTTCAACAGCTTGACATTAGAAAGATACCACGGGAGACGGCGCAAGGTTGGCTCCGGCACTTTCATGCTACTCTTATGTTGAATTGCCCGGTTCGTGGTCATTCTCTTCAATTATTTAGGTTACAATAGACAAAAGTAGTCTTTTTTCTGTAAACGCTTGGCGATAGTTAACATAATTTCTACAAAACTTTTGACTGCATTGCAAGACTCCATGCAAAACATTATTTTTGCCTGTCGAAATCAAGGAACAGACATACACATATCCTATATATCAAGCATATTATGAAAAAGAACGATTGGAAAGACCGACTCAATGTAGTATACTCCACTAACCCTGACTTCCAATACGAAATGGAAGAAAACATCGAAGAGCAAACCTTGCCACCCGCACAACAACGCCTGCGCGTGCAACTGGACCGCAAGAACCGGGGAGGAAAAGTGGTGACCCTGATAACTGGATTTACCGGTACAGAAGACGACCTAAAAGAACTGGGACGGATGCTGAAAAGCAAATGCGGTGTAGGAGGTAGTGCCAAAGACGGCGAAATCATAGTACAAGGTGATTTCAAACAGAAGATTATCGAACTGCTGAAAAAGGAAGGATATACCCAGACAAAGCCAGTAGGATAAAAAAGAGCGGCAACTACAGAATAAACCGTAGTTGCCGCCTTCATAAATATATTAAAGGAAATAATTATTCAGCACGCAAAGTGAAACGCTTGAAGTCGATAACCTTCAGTTCAGGATCAGCTTCTTTCAACACTTCTCTTACTGTCTTCTTAGGATCCATTACATCCTCCTGGTTCAACAGACAAACTTCCTTCAGGAACTTGCCCAGACGACCTTTAGCGATGTTCTGAATCATCTGCTCGGGCAGGTTAGCAGCCTTCTCAGCAGATACAGTAGCGATGATTTCCTTTGCCTTAGCAACATCTTCTGCTGTAATCCAGCCCTTAGACATGTTGCTTTCCATGTGGTCTTCGCTATCTACGTGAGCAGGATTGATACCGGCTTTCTTCAGAGCAGCTTCAACAGCCTTCTGTACTTGCTCAGCCTTTGTCTTCTCGATAGCCACTTCGATTTCTTTCTGCTTGATTTCTTCAGATACACCGTCTTCGTCGATTGCAATCGGGTTCATAGCTGCAATCTGCATGGCAACCTGCTTACCCAGTTGTTCGTCTACTTTCTTATTGAAAGCAACGATAGTGCAAAGACCGTTCTTATTCATGTGGTTGTAAACAACAGTATCAGCACCTTCTACTGTCATGTAACCGTCAAGTTCCATCTTCTCGCCTGTGATACCACTGCGGTCTGTTACAGCTTGAGCTACAGTTACGTCACCCAGTTGCAGAGCTTTTACTTCATCCAAAGTCTTGCACTTGTTGGCAACAGCAAGATCCAGAATATCCTGAGTCAGTTTAACGAAGTCAGCATTCTGTGCAACGAAGTCAGTCTCGCATTTCAAAGCGATAACTACAGCAAAGTCGCCAGTAGTCTTAGCCAAAACGCAACCTTCTGAAGCTTCACGGTCGGAACGTTTAGCAGCTACAGCTTGACCCTTTTCGCGGATAATCTTCATAGCCTTGTCGAAATCGCCTTCAGCGTCATTCAAGGCATTCTTGCAGTCCATCATACCAGCACCGGTCATTTTACGGAGCTTGGTTATATCAGCCATTGTTACAGCCATAATTTCTTCTATCTATTTAAAAGTTAATAATACTCTGTGTTATAAAGCAATTGAGAGCTGAGAACAGAGAATTGAGAATTGCCGTTTAAAGTAACTCTCAACTTTCAATTCTCAACTCTCAAGTATATAATTTAAGCCTCTTCGTCTTCTTTCATGAAGGCAGCAGCCTTAGATGCGTTGATGGCATCTTCGTCAGACTTGTCAAGGCGAGCTTTAGTAGCTTTCTTCTTGCCTTTGTTAGCAGGAGCTTCACCAGCAGCTTCCATATCAACCTTCTCTGCCTTACGCTCTTCCAAAC
>NZ_FR883092.1:6695-6884 GCF_000435115.1 Bacteroides sp. CAG:633
ACAGACTTGGTTGCATCGTCATTAGCCGGAATTACGAAGTCTACGTTAGTAGGATCAGAGTTCGTATCTACAATACCGAATACGGGGATACCCAGACGGTTTGCTTCGCGAACAGCGATGTTTTCCTTCATAACGTCAACTACGAACAATGCAGACGGCAGACGAGTCAAATCGGCGATAGAGCCTAAT
>NZ_FR883093.1:0-4314 GCF_000435115.1 Bacteroides sp. CAG:633
GGCCGTCACACTGCCCAGTTCGCTGAAAACCATCGGCCCGCACGCTTTCGAAGACTGCATCGCCCTGACCGGCATCGACCTTTCCGCCACCGCCCTGCGCCGCATCGAAGACGAAACTTTCCGCGAAAGCGGTCTGAAGGTCGCCACACTGCCCCAGGCACTGGAAAGCATCGGGGCACAAGCCTTCATGGCAACCCGCCTCGAATCGGTCAGTCTGCCCCCTGCCCTGCGCAGCGTGGAAGACGGCGCGTTCAGAGAGATTGCCACGTTGTGCACCGTTACCCTGCCCGACGGCATACAGCAGATAGGCAGTTACGCCTTCTACCGTTGCACCCGGCTCGTCACCGTCAAAAGCCACGGTACAGCCACAACCTACGACGGCATCATTCACGAAGCCGCCTTCAGCGACTGCACCGCCCTGCAACACATCGCCCTGCCTCAAAGCCTCGCCAGCCTGAAGGGATGGACGTTCAGCGGATGCGAACAACTGAAAGAAATCACGCTGCCTGCCCACGTAAAGGAAATAGGTGACTACGCCCTGCGCACCGGCTTTGCCCTCGTCACCCTGCGTTTCGAAGGAAAGGAACCGCCCACGTTGAGCAACAACGCCCTACCCTTCCTCGGCCAACTCTCCGCCCTGATTGTTCCCCAAGGCCGGACAGAGGCCTATCGTACACGCTGGGAGGCCTACCCGAGTTATCACAATAAAATAAAAGAAGAAGGCTGATACTCCGCCGGAGCACAAAAAAAGGAAACCCTCAAGAGCATCTGCTCTTAAGGGTTTCCTACGTTGGATGTTGGACTACCAGGATTCGAACCTGGACAAACAGAACCAAAACCTGTTGTGCTACCATTACACCATAGTCCAAACTTCAGGTGCTTTCTGTTAAAAAGCGGTGCAAAGATATGGGTTTTACAAATATGCTCCAAATTATTTATCTGTTTTTTTAGTCCGTTTCCCTATTTTCCTTATTTTTGCCCTTTATAGAACAAGTATTCATTTCAATTCTATCTTTTTATGAAAAAACTGACATGCTATCTGCTGCTGGGTATGGCAGCTACAGCTACCGCCTGGGGCGGGACTCCGTTGTGGATGCGCGACGTACGCATCTCGCCCGACGGCACCCAGATCGCCTTCTGCTACAAAGGCGACCTCTACAAAGTGAATGCACAGGGAGGCGAAGCCGTGCGGCTCACCTCACAAAGCTCTTACGAATCATCGCCCGTATGGTCGCCCGACGGCAAGCAAATCGCCTTTGCCAGCGACCGCTATGGCAATATGGATGTATTCGTAATGCCCGCCGACGGCGGAAGTGCCAAACGACTGACCTATAACTCGGCTTCCGAAGTACCCACCGCCTTCTCGCCCGACGGCAAGAAAGTCTACTTCAACGCCGCCCTTCAGGACCCGGCTTCGAGTGCCCTCTTCCCCACCTCGGCCATGACCGAACTTTATGCCGTTCCCGCAACAGGCGGACGCACCGAACAGATACTGGCCACGCCTGCCGAAATGATCAACTTCCTGCCACAGGCCGACGGTTCCTTCCTCTACCAGGACCGCAAAGGCTTTGAAGACGAATGGCGCAAGCACCATACATCGTCCGTCACCCGCGACATCTGGCGCTACGATGCCACCACCGGACGTCACACCAACCTGACCAATCGCCCCGGCGAAGACCGCAATCCTATTCTGGCCGACAACGGCAGCGACGTCTTCTTCCTGAGCGAACGCAACGGCGGCAGCTTCAACGTATGGCGCATGAAGCTGGACAACCCGCAAGAAGCTCAACCCGTCACTACCTTCAAGACTCACCCCGTACGCTTCCTTTCGCAAGCCAAGGGTACCCTCTGCTATACTTACGACGGCGAAATCTACACACAGACTCCCGACGGCCGGCCGCAGAAGGTGAAAATCAATCTGACCGGTGATGACACCGACGCCGTAGCACGCCTCAACTTCAGCAGCGGAGCCACCTCGGCCACGCCTTCGACCGATGGCGAACAGGTGGCCTTCCTGATACGCGGTGAAGTGTTTGTCACTTCGGCCGACTATGCCACTACCAAGCAGATTACCCACACCGCTGCCGCCGAAGCCGACGTCTGCTTCGCTCCCGACGGTCGCACCCTGGCCTATGCCAGCGAGCGTAGCGGTAACTGGCAACTCTACCTGGCCAAGATAGCCCGTAAGGAAGACCCCAACTTTGCCAACGCCACCCTGATCGACGAAGAAGTGCTACTGCCCTCCACCACCGTAGAGCGCACCATGCCTACCTTCTCGCCCGACGGCAAGGAACTGGCCTTCATCGAAGACCGCAATCGCCTGATGGTTCTTAACCTCGACACCAAAAAGGTACGCCAAATTACCGACGGCTCTACATGGTACAACACTTCCGGCGGATTCAACTACCAGTGGTCGCCCGACGGAAAATGGTTCGCCCTCGAATTCATCGGCAACGGGCACGACCCCTATACCGACATAGGTCTGGTGAGTGCCGACGGCAAGGGAGAAATCTTCAACCTGACTGGCAGCGGCTACTTCAGCTCATCACCCCGCTGGGTAATGGACGGTAATGCCATTCTCTTCAGCACCGAACGCTATGGTATGCGCAACCACGCTTCATGGGGTTCGCTCGAAGATGCCATGCTGATATTCCTCAACCAGGACGCCTACGACAAGTTCCGCCTCAGCAAGGAGGACTACGAACTTCAGAAGAAAGAACAGGAAGAAGCCGATAAAGACAAGAAGAAAGAAGGCAAAGAAGCCGATAAGGACAAAAAAGACAAGAAAGAAGCCGACAAGAAGGAAGAAACGAAACTCATCACAGTGGAACTGGACGGCATCGAGGACCGTATCGTGCGCCTCACGCCCAACTCTTCAAACCTGGGTGATGCCATCCTTTCGGCCGACGGTGAAAGTCTTTACTACATGTCGGCCTTCGAAGGCGGTTACGACCTTTGGAAGATGGACCTGCGCAAGCGCGATACCAAACTGCTGAAAAAGATGGACGCAGGTTGGGCATCGCTCACACTGGATAAGAAGGGCGACAACCTCTTCATCCTGAGCGGACGCAGCATGCAGAAGATGAACACCAAGAACGATAAACTGGAATCCATCACCTACCGCGCCGAAATGAAGATGAACCTGGCTGACGAACGTGCCTACATGTTCGACCACGTTTATAAGCAGGAAAAGAAACGCTTCTACAACCTGAACATGCACGGTGTAGACTGGGATAAGATGGCAGAAGACTACCGCAAATTCCTGCCCCACATCAGCAACAACTACGACTTTGCCGAGCTGCTGAGCGAATGGCTGGGCGAACTGAACGTATCGCACACGGGCGGACGCTACTATCCGTCGCTCGCTACCGACGCTACTGCCAACCTGGGTCTGCTCTATAGCTGGACCGACCGTGGCGAAGGCCTACTGATAGACGAAGTAGTGGAAAAAGGTCCCTTTGATACCGCCAAGTCCAAAGTAAAAGCAGGCGACCGCATCGAGAAGATAGACGGACAGACGCTCGACGCCAACACCGACATCAGCCAGCTGCTGAACGGCAAGGCCGGCCGCAAGACACTTGTATCCTTCTACAGCCCCGCTACAGGCGAACGCTGGGACGAGGTGGTGAAGCCCATCACCAGTGGCTCACTGAACAGCCTGCTCTATCGCCGATGGGTAAAACAGCGTGCAGCCGACGTAGAACGCTGGTCGGGCGGACGTCTGGGCTACGTACACATCCAGTCGATGGACGACGGCAGTTTCCGCAACATCTATTCGGACATCCTGGGTAAGTATAACAAGTGCGAAGGCATCGTCATCGACACCCGCTTCAACGGCGGCGGACGTCTGCACGAAGATATCGAAGTGTTGTTCAGCGGACAGAAATACTTCACACAAGTGGTACGCGGACGCGAAGCCTGCGACATGCCCAGCCGCCGCTGGAACAAGCCCAGCATCATGCTGCAGTGCGAGGCCAACTACTCCAACGCTCACGGTACGCCCTGGGTGTACAGTCACCAGAAACTGGGTAAACTGGTAGGCGCTCCCGTACCGGGTACCATGACCAGTGTATCTTGGGAGACGCTTCAGGACCGTTCGCTGGTATTCGGTATCCCCGTTGTAGGCTATCGCCTGCCCGACGGCTCCTATCTGGAAAACTCCCAGTTGGAACCCGACATTCTGGTACTGAATGCTCCCGAAACCATCGTCAAAGGTGAAGACACGCAGCTGAAAGCCGCCGTGGACGAACTGCTGAAGGAAATAGGAAAATAAAACGGCACATCTGTTGCCAGACATACTATTATAAGAAAAGA
>NZ_FR883093.1:4342-13693 GCF_000435115.1 Bacteroides sp. CAG:633
AGGCTGCACTCCGCCGGGATGCAGCCTCTTTTGTATTTCCAAAGAACCGGTTATCAGCGTCCTTTCCGAAACTTATAAAGCAGTACACCATGAGCCGGAACTTCCAGTTCCAATGCTTCTCCTGATGTATTGAGCACTTTAATATCCTTCTGTCTCCAAAGGTCGCGAACCGTCTGTTTGCCCGATATGCCCAGCTTGTCGAAATCGCGGAAAGAAAGGCTGGCCTTCTCGCGGTCGAAGTTGCAGAAGCCAACGGCTTTTCCGCCATCCTCCAAATCCTTCACATAAATGCGCAGGTCGCCGATGGAGTGTACGCAAGTGGCCTGTTTGCCCAATGGATCCTGATTGATGGCAATCACTTCGTTATTGGTCAGCAGGCTGTAAGCAAAGTCATCCAGCTTCTCCAGGTCGCAACCTATCAGCAACGGAGCCGAGAACAGACTCCACAGACTGATGTGCAGATACTGTTCATCGGGTTTCAGCTTTGTCGGATGAGCATTTCCCCATCCTACAATGCCTACTACCAGCATATCGAGGTCGTTCCAACTGCCGGGCTTTGCCCAAGCTGCCGCACGGTCTTGCGACAAAGCTATGCCTTTGACGCTTTCCCACGTATCGGTAATGTCATTGGTAGTACGCCAGCATTGTCCGCCAACGGCATTTCCCCACTTCCAGACATCGCCCATACCATATTGGCACAGGTTGTAAACGATGTCCCGAGGCTGCTGACGCAAGTAGTCGCCCATAATCTTGAACGGTTTTCTTCCTAAAATTGAGTCGCCACCTCCCTGAAACTCCAGCGAACCTACGCTATAGGGATCTTTATTCAAATCACGGTCGAGCACACCGCCGTAGCTGCACCAGTCGTACTTCAGGTAATCGATACCCCACTTGGCATACATCTCGGCGTCCTGTTTCTCGTATCCATAACTGCCAGCACAGCCGCCACAAGTCCACGGGCCGGGCGAAGAGTATATGCCGGTCTTCAGTCCCAGCGAATGAACGTAATCGGTCAGCTCCTTCATGTCGGGGAACTTGGCATTGGGCAAGATGTATCCATTGTCGTCGCGCCACTTGCCGGCTCTGGTCGGGTCGTTGGGATCGCGGTGGTGCTGCCACGAATCATCTATGTTGATGTAGGTCCACCCGTAGTTGATCAGTCCGCTTTCTACCATGGCTCTTGCAGCCTTTTTAATCTTCTCGGCAGAAACTTCGTGACCGAAGCAATTCCAGCTGTTCCAGCCCATCGGGGGAGTCAGCGCAATCCGGTTGCCGCACTCAATGCGGAACTTCTTCTTGTCCGTACCTTTTTTGTTTTTTGCTTTCAAGGTTACTTCATACGTACCGGGCTTTGTCAGTTTGCCGGTTATCAATCCTGTCTCCGGATTGATTTCCAGTCCATCAGGCAGTCCGGACGCCGAAAACTTCATCGGCCGGTCTCCCGTAGTGGCTACCAGGAACTGAAAGGGTGAACCGGGACGTACACCGAACACCAGTGCACAATTTATTCTCGGAGTGGCAGGAGCAGGAGGAGTCAATATGTAAGGCTCCGTTGCAATGAATTTCAAGGTAGGGAAACTATCTGCTCCCTTCGACAAAATCTTTGCATCGGCCCAGTCGGCATGGTCGTAATGCGGACCGTCACCGCCTTCCTTCACCAACAGTTCCAGCCGTTTTACGCCGTCCAGCGAAACAGAACATTCTTTGGGAGCATCGCCCACTTTGACTATTCCACTGGTCCACAACTGCGCACCGTCGCCTATCACGATGAACTCGGCCGCATTCTTGCGCTCCAGTACTTCATCGTCCAAACCTACCTGGGCGATAAAGCGGGTTGCCCCACCATCCAGCTGGATAGCCACCTCGCTGACAGAGTGAGTTCCCACTCCACGTTCAAAGGTCTGCCCGCCGATGGTAAGTTTCCGCCCGTCAATCGACTTGTTCTTCATCGGCATGCCATATCCCTGAGTCATGGCTGTCAGATCCAAATCGTCCAGCCATACAGTCTTCGACTGGGCACAGGCAGCCATCGTATTTGCCAATACCAGACTGGCAACAATCAAAAGTCTTTTAGTCTTCATACGCTTGGCCATGTATCGGTAAGTTATTTCTGTGCTTGAAACATCCAGTAGTCGAAATACATCAGACGACCGGGCTTCTTACCTTTACAAACGAAGTAGAGGTCGTGTACACCACTCACCTTGGCCACGCCCGAAGACACCAGTGCCCAGCGGTTATCGCCTCCCGTCATGGGAACTTTTATAGTAGCCAGCAAGTCACCCTGCGGACTATCCAAACGAACTTCCATCGTAACGCCTCCATTGTGAGTTGTTCCTACGCGGGCCATAAACTTCGACGCTCCCTCTTTACGGAAGTCAACGCCTTTTACCTTAATATACGCTCCATCGTTCATGGCATTGACAAATACGCCTACCTCTTTATTCTGGCCAGCCTTCATGCCTTCCGAGAAAGCCATGGTCTCAGCCTCAGTCTTTCGATAGGGATTCAAGTTTTCTAGTCCCTTCTCTATGCCCGCCGTCATCTTCATGGGTACCAACGTACCATCCTTATTGAACTCAGCTTTCTGTACACAAACAGAACGGGTAAAACCTCCACCGCCCGGCAGTGCACCGTTGTGATAGAACAGATAGGTAGAACCTTTATAATCAACAATACCCGGATGGTTGGTAAAACTGCCACCCTCGGTAGGCATCAGCGTACCACCATACTTCCAGGGACCAACAGGACTCTTGCTCATCGAATATCCCAAGTGCTCGGGAATGGGGCCTCCTGCCCAAAGCAGATAATACCAGTCGTTGTGTTTGTACAACCAAGGACCTTCTTCGTACAGCGTCGGGCGTTCGGCCACGTTTCCTTCCCGCTTGCCGAAAGACTCTTCGGTCATCGGCACCCGGACAATGTCGCCCGAATACGAAATCATGTCCTCATTCAGTTTCACATAGTAACAGAAAGGATTACCCCAATACAGATAAGCCTGCCCGTCATCATCAATCATAACCGTAGGGTCAATATCTCCCTTTCCGCTACTTACCAACGGTTTGCCCAACGCATCGTAGAAAGGTCCGTATGGGCTGTCTGCCACAGCCACACCGATGGCGCCTCCTCCTTTGTTCATCGTGACAGGTACATAAGCATAGAACTTTCCGTCACGCTCCACGCATTGCATGGCCCAGGCATCGCCCTTTGCCCAACTGAAAGTCTTGTACGAAAGTACTGCTCCGTGATCGGTCCAGTTCACCATGTCGGTGGTAGTGTACAGTTTCCAGTCATTCATCACAAACCATGTGGAAGCATCTTCGTCATGGCTGGTATAAAGATATAACGTACCGTCGTATGCCATTGGTGCAGGGTCGGCCGTGTAGTGTGTTTGTACAATCGGATTCTGGGCATAAGTTGACGCAGCCAGCAGTCCGATGGATAAAAATAAAAATCCTTTTTTCATCATAGCTTAATGGATAATATAAAGTTTAACATATGGATTCTCTCTAAGATGATTCAGAAATAAGGGAAACAATTATTGATTGAATAAATAGCTTTAAAAAGAATGATTACTAATATTAAAGGTTGCATTTAAGCGTTTATCGCCGTGTTTCTGTGGCTAAAGTTACACAGATTTATAATATTAGTGGCAAAAAAACACTAAAAAATAAACTTGCACCATGAAAATTGTATCTCAGCCATATTATATCCCTTGATTGAGACGAATAACCCAACCTGTTCCCACCATATATAATATCCATTAGCAACCTGTAAAAACATAAAAAAACGCCATTGAGGACAGATTCCTCAATGGCGGTTCATCTTTTCTATAAAGGATCTTATAGATTTACTTTGCAATAATCAGGTAATAGTTCTTCTTACCACGTTGAACCAACAGATACTTATCATCCAGCAGATCAGCAGTAGTGACTACCTGGTCAAAAGCAGTCAGTTTCTCCTTATTCAGCGAAACGCCACCACCTTGTACCAGCTTACGCATTTCACCCTTCGAAGAGAATACAGCTGCATTCTCAACAAACAAATCAACAGCTTTCACGCCGGCAGCCAAAGCATCGCGAGATACCTCAAACTGAGGAACACCTTCGAATACAGAAAGAAGCGTCTGCTCGTCCAGTTTCTTCAAAGCCTCCGACGTACCACCACCGAACAGGATATTCGAAGCTTCAACTGCTGCATTGTAGTCTTCTTCAGAGTGTACCATGATTGTCACTTCCTTAGCCAGACGCTTCTGCAAAGCACGCAGATGCGGAGCTTGCTGATGCTCGGCTATAAGGGCTTCTATTTCCTCTTTACCTATCGAAGTGAAAATCTTAATATATTTCTCAGCATCCACATCGCTGACATTCAGCCAGAACTGATAGAACTTATAGGGAGAAGTATAACGAGGATCAAGCCAGATATTACCACTTTCAGTCTTTCCAAACTTACCTCCGTCGGCTTTTGTAATCAAAGGACAGGTCAAAGCATACACTTCACCACCATTCGTACGACGTATCAGTTCGGCACCGGTTGTAATGTTTCCCCACTGATCACTTCCACCCATCTGAAGCTTGCAGTTCTTGGTTTCGTACAAGTGCAGAAAGTCGTAACCTTGCAACAGCTGGTAAGTGAATTCCGTAAACGAAAGTCCGTCACGTGCCTCACCATTCAGTCGTTTCTGTACCGACTCCTTTGCCATCATATAGTTCACAGTAATGTGTTTTCCTACTTCACGGGCAAAGTCAAGGAATGTAAAGTCCTTCATCCAGTCATAATTGTTCACCAATTCGGCATGATTGGGAGCATCAGAATCAAAATCCAAAAACTTGGAAAGCTGCTTTTTGATACATTCCTGATTATGACGCAATGTCTCCTCATCGAGCAGATTACGTTCCTGCGATTTACCCGAGGGATCGCCAATCATTCCCGTAGCACCTCCAATCAGTGCCAGCGGCTTGTGTCCACAACGCTGGAAATGACGCAGTATCATCACACCGCACAAGTGTCCGATGTGCAGAGAATCGGCTGTAGGGTCGATGCCCAAATAAGCCGTAACCATTTCTTTAGATAATAACTCTTCCGTACCCGGCATCATTGTGTGGAGCATGCCACGCCATCTTAATTCTTCTACAAAATTCATCGAATGATTGATTGTTTAATGATTTGATTTATAGTTATACTTTTCGCAAAAGTACGACCTTTCTTCGAAGTAACAAAACTTAATGTCCAAAAAAGACACGATGTATATTACAAGAAACAGCTTCTCGAAGTTCGCTACAGGACAGGCCTCGCAGGCGAGCAGCCTCTTCGTACAGGCTGGCAATGGAAACTTCGCTTTCGTCCGTCTCCAAAAACAACCGGTCAAGAGGTATCTGCCTCAAGGTTTCTTCCTGGTACCTGGCACCGAACGAAAGGTACAGACCGTGGCGAACCAAATCCTGGGCCAGCTGTACTTTCCCACGGAAGCCATGAATAATCCAAGGCACACGAGGCTTCAGCTCGCGCTTCAGCTGTATCAGTTCGGCCTGTGCCTTCACTGCATGAATGACCAGCGGTTTGCATACTGCTTCGGCCACACCTGCCTGATAACGGAAAACATCCGTCTGACAGTCGAGTGCTACGCGAGACAAATGGTCGATACCGGCCTCACCCACAGCCAAAACATGCGGGTGAGATACCATCTCCTCAAAACTGCAACGGAAAGAATCAGTCTGCCACTCACATTCGTCTGCATACCAAGGATGAACGCCTACGGAATACCACTCATCCTGCAATGGTGCAAACGTATGGGGCTGACAACTGACAATGGCCTGTCCCACTTCAGCCGGAAGTTTATGGGTATGTATGTCTATAGGAAATATCATGGCAGAACTGAAAAGACATCCGTCCTCCTAAGGCACAGGATCATAGCCTGATCCTCCCCAGGGATGGCAACGCAAAATACGCCGTATAGCCAGATACAATCCCTTAAAAGGGCCATGCTTCTTGATAGCCTCTACTGCATATTGCGAACAGGTAGGAGTAAAACGGCACGAAGGAGACAGCATAGGCGATATGCACCGCTGATAAAAATAAATAGGAAGTAACAATAACCAAGACAAAAGCCTTTTCATAACTTCTCGGCTATACGCGACAAGGCTATCTTCATACGTTCTTCGATGACTGAAGACGGAACCAGCTCGTCCGACAAATAGATAAACGCAACCGCCAAACGGGTCTGACTGCCAGATAATGCGTCAGACAACAAGTGTTTGTTCAACCGATAGGCCTCACGGATCTGACGTTTCACCCGGTTACGCTTCACAGCCCGTTTGAAACGACGTTTCGATACACTAACGAGTATGGAAACCGGAACATCCAGTTCCTCGACAGGCAGGTACACCACACGTAACGGGAAGACGGAAAACGAACGCGAACCGCCCGCAAACATCTTCTCTATGACCTTTTTCCGGTCCAGCCGTTCCGATTTATGTAATGTATTAGCCAATGAAAAACTGATTTACAAAATTCTTATTCAACCCGATAAAAAAGAAAATCCATTAAAACCATCAGAAAAAACAGAGAAGGTAAAGTCTAAAATTTGCCCCTCCAAAAGCATCACAGTTTTTTCAGACCTTACCTTCTCCGATTTCGATATCGGGCTTAACCTATTATTTTCCCTTGTTATTCTCCTTAATGAACATATCGAGTGCAGCAGTCATCGAAGGAGCTTGTACGCTCGGAGCTTCCAAATCCAAACGAAGTCCGGCATCGCGCACAGCCTGGGCAGTAGTCGAACCGAAAGTACCAATCTTTATATCTTTCTGCTCGAAGTTGGGAAAGTTCTTCTTCAGTGAAGAAACACCTGCCGGGCTGAAGAATACCAGCATATCATAATCGAATGCCTCATCGGGAGTAAAGTCATTGCTCACCGTACGGTACATTATTGCTTCAGTATGCTGTATCTTGTTTTTGTCGAGTGCATTCTTTATCTCATCGGTGTGCACATCAGACATCGGAACCAGATATTTCTCGGTCTTGTGCTTAATGATAGCAGGCAGCAAATCATCAAACTTACCAGTATTTCCAAAGAATATCTTACGCTTACGATACTGCACATATTTCTGGATGTACAATGCAATAGATTCCGTCACGCAGAAGTACTTCATCGTTTCGGGTATGGTAACACGCAACTCTGTACACAAATGGAAAAAGTGGTCGATGGCATGGCGCGAAGTAAATACCACAGCTGTATGGTCCAGAATAGAAACTTTCTGTTGTCTGAATTCCTTCGCTGAAAGGCTTTCTACCTTAATGAACGGACGAAAATCGATTTTTACGCCGTATTTCTCTGCTATGTCGTAGTAAGGAGATTTCTCTGATGCCGGTTTCGGCTGCGACACAAGTACTTTCTTAATTTTCAACGTCCTAAAATTTTATTATCAAAAAATCGTTTAGCTTAACCATACCCTCGTACAACATGATACAGGGCACAATTTCAAGGGCACAAAAGTACAAAATTAAAAGGACATAGCCATATAAATTATTACAAAAAAGCTTTATCCACTTATATAGCATCAATATTTTAGCAAAAAGCCAAAGAAACAACCCGATTATTAACGTAATTTGCAAATCTAAATCGAAATAGACAATAAAAAGAACAAGCGGAAAAAGCGCCAACCCCAAGTAATAAAGAAGTGTAGAATAGGACTCAAGCCAAAGAGAAGTACGGCTTTCGTCAAAAAAAATCCAACCAAGACTTGAGTAAACAAGCCACTTCAGGAACAAATAGGCCAAACAAATGCCGATATAGATAGCCAGAAGCCAGAGAGGAGGAACATAAGTGACCAGATCGGGCCTGACCTCATTGAAATAATTGAAAAAGAAAACACCCGACAACACACAAGTCTGTAATATAAGTAACAGCAAATATCGCATATCTGCTGCCGTCGATGTAGCAAAAATACTGGTACGCTCGCGATGCAGCAAGAAGTCTTTCACCAACTGAAGCAAAAACTTCCGGCTGCGTGAAAGGACATAAGCCGACAGGAAAAAGCATCCCAGCAGAATAGCTGCAACCGCATCATCCATACGTGGAGAATACGGAATAGGAATCCCTTCCGTCCCAACCAGCCATACCGTCAACAAATTCATCATATAGCGGCAAACTTACGGATAGATACATCCCACAACGGTGTATTATATACCAGCTCAATAGCTTCCTGCGGAGTGTGGGCCACATGCCAGATTGTGCTGTGCTGCGCCCGCATAAAGTTTTCTTCTACCGATTTCTGCAACATTTCAAGCAGATGATCATAGTAACCTTTAATATTCAGAATCACAATTGGGTTCAGGTATAAGCCCAATTGTTTCCATGTAATGACCTCCAACAATTCCTCCAATGTGCCACATCCGCCGGGCAAAGCAATAACGGCATCACTCAAATCGGCCATTTTCTGTTTGCGCTGATGCATGTTTTCTACTTCGATCAGTTCCGTCAGACCCGTATGATGCCAACCTTGTTCTACCATGAAACGAGGTATCACGCCTGTCACTTCTCCTCCTTCGGCCAATACGGCATCGGCCACAGCGGCCATCAGTCCCATGTTTCCGGCTCCGTTGACAAGCCGGATGTGTTGTTTTCCCAACAAAGAGCCCAGTTCGCGAGCCGCATCAAAATAAACAGGATCAATCTTTGTGCTCGAAGCACAGTAAACACATACAGAGTTTATCTTATTCATTGTTACTTGCCATACTACTTGTTATCACGGCGACAAAGGTATGGATTTTCAACGCCATTGGCAAAAGATAAACCTGAAACTTACCTGAAGTACTTCAGTTCCTGCTGCAATTTCTGGCGGGTACAGAAGATACGGCTTTTGACAGTGCCTAAAGGTAATCCAAGTTTCTCGGCAATCTCGCGATACTTGAATCCTGCCACGTGCATGGAAAAGGGCACCTTATATTCGCTCGGCAAAGCGTTTACGACACGGTGCATTTCCTTCAGGTCATAAGCCTGGTCCGTACTTTCATAAGTAGGTTCGGTCGATGAATTCAGATGATACAGATTATCCGTCTGGTCCACAAATGTCTGTTCACGGACTATTTTCCGGTAGTTGTTGATAAAGATATTGCGCATGATCGTATATACCCAGCCTTTAAAGTTGGTTTCGGGCATGTATTTATCTTCATTGTCCAATGCCTTGAGCGATGTTTCCTGCAGAAGGTCGTTAGCGTCCTCACGGTCGGCAGTCAGCTTGTAAGCGAAGCGCAGTAAGTCATCCTGTATACTAAGAAGGTCCTTTGTAAAGTTTGTACTGTTGTTGGTCATAAATTCTTTTAATTAACGTGAATTCGATATAAAATTAGAAA
>NZ_FR883094.1:0-8250 GCF_000435115.1 Bacteroides sp. CAG:633
CGAAGCCTATCCGGCCATGACGATGGCAGGCAGCCGCGTAGAGACCATCCCTGCCGACCACTTCAACCACTGCGTAGCCGTGGTGCGCCTGCAGGACGGCACACTGATGCCCCTCGACCCCACATGGGTGCCATTCTGCCGTGAGCTGTGGAGCAGTGCCGAACAACAGCAGAACTACCTGCCGGGCACACCCGAAGGCACCGACCTCTGCCTGACACCCGTCTCTGCCCCCGAAAATCACTACGTACGCATCAACGCCGACAACCGCCTTTCTGCCGACGGCACCCTGCGAGGCAGCTTCACCATCGAAGCCGAAGGACAGAGCGACAGCAACATACGCCGCATCTTCACCACCGGCTTCCAAAGCGAATGGCAGAACACCATGGAACGCCAACTGCTCAACGTTTCGCCCAAGGCACGTCTCCTCAGTGTGGACTACGGACGCAATCCGAAAGACTATCAGAAGGCACCCATCCGCATCACCTTCCGCTACGAAATACCCGACTATGCCATGAAAACGGACGAGGACGGAATGGTCTTCAAACTGTTTGTGATGAACAACCTCTATACGCAAGTGATGTCCTATCTGCGCATCGACACCAGTCTGGAGACACGCCAATATGGCTTCAAGGACGGCTGTTCGCGCCTGGTGGAACTGAACGAAACACTGCGCCTGCCCGACCACTACCTGCTGAAAGGAGTACAGTCGACGGAAACGACCGAAAATACAGTAGGAGCAGCCGCCAGTTTCGAGGGCAACATCAAAGGAGAGGGCAACCTCGTAACGGTAAAGACCACCCTCAAGCTGAACAAACGTGTGTACGAAGCATCCGACTGGTTCTCTCTCCGCAAAGCTGTCAACATGGCCAAGAGTTACAACCGCTACTTCGTTGCCAAAAAGAGATAATAACAATGTCCACCAATAAATCCAAGTGAATCAAATGAAAACAATCCATTTACATATAGGTGTACTTGCCCTGCTCCTGTCCGTGACCCTCACCGCGCAGGCAGCCTCCGAAGCCCGCTTCGGCAAACTGTCGAAGACATACACCTTGCACGCCGACGGCAGTCAGGAACTCCGCGTGCAGAAAGAACTGACCCTCTACACCCACGCCGCCATGAACAGCCTTTACGGCGAAACGTTCATCGTCTACGATCCGCAATACCAGCAGCTCGAAATACACGATTCGTACACGCGACAGAAGGATGGTACCGTCATTCGTACCCCCGACAACGCCTTTGTCGAAGTGTTGCCCTCCGCAGCCGCCAATGCTCCGGCCTACAATCGGCTGAAAGAAATGGTAGTAGTACATACTGGCCTGGAGCTGGGTGCCACCATTTATTTAGATTACTCTATCAAGAGCCGTGCCGGCTATCTGCCCGAACTGGACATCTGTTGCCCGATAAAGGAACTGTCGCCCATCGACGAGTTCACCTGCCGCATCGAAGTTCCCGAAAGCAAGACGCTGCACTATGAATTGCTGAATGCCTCCGCCCGTCCGGCAGAAGCAAACAAAGATGGCATGAAATCCGTCACCTGGAAACTGAAAAACGTAGAGCCGCGCCCCTACTCTTACCCTTCACTGCGAGGCAGTCTGGGCATGGTGCAGCAGGTAGCTTCCGGCATGATGCCTGTTATCATGGCTTCTACATGGGCAAGCTATGCCGACGCACTGAAGTCACTTGCCCAACAGTTAACCCCCGGCGACCGCACAGTCATTGAAGCCCAACTGAACGAACTGAAACAGGCAGCACAACAAGACAGCACCGACCTGCGCACAGCCATCGCCACCTACATGAACAGGCTGTACACCTCCAGCCAGTGCAAGGTGTCGCTGCAAGAAGCAGGATACCGCCTGCGTCCGGCATCGGAAGTCATCCGTAGTGCCTACGGTACACAGGCCGAACTGGTCAACCTGGATGTTGCCTTGCAACAAGCAGCCGGAATGAAAGCCGAAGCAGCCATCTGCGCTCTCCGCCCGTCAGAAGCAGATAACCGGGGACTTGCTTCCATCGTTTCCCTCATAGCCCAATCCGAAAATGCTCCCCAAAAAGGAGCGGCCGTACAGGGAACAGGTGAATCCCGGCTACAAGACTACATGACGGTGACTACCCTACAGGCACACCCCCTGAAACTGGTGGTAAACACAGCTCAAGACACTCAGAAAGACGTATTGGAAATCAATGCCGACAACTCGCAGACACTGCCCGACGGATGGCAGGTTGTCACCCTGAAACCGGTATCGGCTGCCTTACCTTTATATACATACGCTGCCAATACCGACATCCGCGAAAACATCCTGCTTCCGCAAACCGTAGAAGTGACCTGCGAAACATTGGTCAAGCTGCCCGAAGGTACCACCTGGAGTCAGAAAGCCGATAAGACGCTGACCCGCCCATGTGGCAAGGTATCGTTCAGCTATAAGCAAGGAGCAGAGGGAGTAACCGTGACACGAAGCCTCAGCATCACACAGCAATTATTCACTCCTCAGACTTACTGCGACTTCTATGCCCTGATGGCCGAATGGCGTGACAGCAACAACCACACACTGCTGCTGAAACCTGTGAAGTAAGACGAAAATACAAAACGAGGGCGCATCCAAAACGGACGCGCCCTCGCTATTCTCCTATATAATACAGGTAAGATTATACCAGATGTGAAATCCACTCTTCACGTTCACCCGGCAGCAAGTCGATGACAGGAATCTCGATCATCGTGTAGCAGCCCGGTTGCTGACGCATAGCTGCACGTGCCACGCAAACCAATACCTGAGCAGTCAAAGCCGGGTTGTTGATACGCATGTTGAACTCGAACAACTGGTTCTGCGTCTTGCCCGAAACACCCTTACGAGTCAGGTTCACACCGTGTCCCATGTCGAGCAGTGCGTCTACGCTGGGCACGAGTTTCACGTGTGTTTCGTCGTTCACAAAGTAAGGATCGGCTTTGATGGCAGCAGCCACCTTGTCGAAATCGTAACCTTCGTTCAGTTCGATGTATACCATACGGCGATGGATGCCCGTACCGGTAGGAATCGTCATGGACAATGCAGCCTTCACACCTTCAATGGCCTTTACAGCTACTGTGTGTCCCATACTCATACCCGGTCCGAAGTTGGTATACGTAATACCTTTCGGTGCAATGGCTTCGAGCAACGTACGTACTACAGAATCGCTTCCCGGATCCCATCCGGCCGAGATGATGGAAACAGTATTGTGAGCCTTGGCCTCAGCGTCGAGCGTACGGCGCAGGTCGGCAATGCCTGTATGGATGTCAAAGCTGTCTACTGTATGGATGCCCAGTGCCAGAATCTCTTTGGCATATTTCTCCACACTGCGGGTCGGCGTACAAAGAATGGCCACGTCCACTCCTTCCAGTTCTTTAATATCTTTCACGACAGGATAATCGTTCAATTCAGCCGGACGGTTCTCGGCACCTGCACGGCGTACAACACCGGCAATTTCGAAATCAGGCGCAGCCTGCAAAGCCTGGAGCACATAGTGCCCGATATTGCCATAACCAACGATGGCAGCTCTTACTTTTTTCATACTTTTATCCAATTTAGTTATCAGTTTTCTTTTTAGTGGGTGCAAAAATACGCATTATTCATCAAATAGCGTACAAAACGGTGCAATCTTCCATTTTCTTTTTTTCTTTATTAAGACTATTTTATAGCCAATGGATATTTCGTACATTTGCACCGGACATATAACAAACCAGACATGGCATTTGTTCCGACCCCGAAGACGAAAGAGCTTCCAAACCAACAACTCAAGAACTCATAAACTCATAAACATATGATAGAATACCTCCGAGGCGAACTTGCCGAACTTAGTCCGGCAACCGCTGTCATCGACTGCAACGGCGTAGGCTACATAGCCAGCATTTCGCTCAACACCTACTCGGCCATACAGGGCAAGAAGACATGCAAGCTCTACATCTACGAAGCCATCCGCGAAGATACCTACCAGCTATACGGCTTTGCCGACAAGCAGGAACGCGAACTCTTCCTGCTGCTGATCACCGTATCAGGCATCGGAGGCAATACGGCACGAATGATTCTCTCGGCCTTGTCGCCCACCGAACTTATCAACATCATCAGCAACGAAAATGCCAATCTGCTGAAAACGGTGAAAGGTATCGGACTGAAAACCGCCCAACGCATCATCGTAGACCTGAAAGACAAGATAAAGACCGGAGCCGTAGCAGCCGCCATGGGTGTAGAACCGGGACTTCCGCTGGCAGGCATGGCCAACAGCGAACTGCAAGAAGAAGCCGTAGCAGCCCTCACCATGCTGGGATTTGCACAGGCTGCCTCACAAAAAGTGGTTCTGGCCATTCTGAAAGAAACGCCCGATGCTCCGGTAGAACAGGTTATCAAACTGGCACTTAAACGACTCTGACATGATGAAGACAAAGAAAATATATATGAATGACTGGCTGACAGCCAACGCCCGGAACCAGACACAGCCGGCCGACAAATGGTATGCAGACTTTGCCAACCGTCTGCTTCCCCTGATCGACAGCTCTCCTCTGTATGCCGGTCATACGTTTTACGGTCTGACCAAAACAGCCATCCGGGTAAGTCTGTACTTCTACGATACCATTGCCCAGTCTGGCGGCTGGAAAGTTTTCTGTGACAAATACCGACAGCTCTACCACCAGACGTTACCTTTCTACGAGTGTACCGATTACATTGACGACGAAATCAACCTGCCCGACGTATGCCTGTTGTTATGGGACAGCCTTTCGCAACCGGCTCTCCTCCCGGACGAAGACCATCCGGAATTGCAAGCTTTCGCCGATCTTCACGCTCCTTTTCATTTCCAGAATCCTTATGACAAGGAACTGTTGGCACTGGCCGGAAAACTGTATGATGAAATGGACAGCCTGTTCGAAGAAGCACCTATTGGCGAAATACCTTCACCCGACTCGTGGATGATGAACAGCCAAGTACTGGAAACTCCTTCGCTTCCTTTACCCGAAATTACTCCCGACAGCCGACTGACCAAGGACGTGGAACGCTGCCTGAAGTACAGCAACGGCTATCCCCTGCTTTATTTCGCCACCTACCGCGAACTGCACACCTTCCTGACTCAAGAACTGAAGTGGGAAGACCATCCCGACGGTCTGCTGGCCGACTTGAAAGACGAAAAGAACTTTGTGATCTATGCCAACGGCAAAGGCATGCTGATGGCTCCTGGTGTAGCAGCCTGCTTCTGCGATGCCCGTAATGCAGCCTACCATGCTTCGACGGCTGCTGCTGAAGCATACAAACTGTTCTGCCTGCCCGGCCATTGTCCGTTCGACCTGTTGAAGTATGGTATGCAGCACGGACTTCTGCCTGATGCCCAACTTCCCTTCCCGCAAGGAAAAGAAGTACTGCAGAACAACTGGGATTTCATAACACGATACTTTTTAGACGAATATTATGAGGGGGAATAAGAATACACATACTCGTCCGCGGCGGACCAGCAGCAAAAAAAAGCCGACAGGAAAAAGAATAGGCAAGTCGAAACCATCGAAAGCCAACAACCAGCTGAACAGAAGGGTAAAATAAGATCTGCCTGCAAGTAGCAGAGAAATATAATACCACATACGAAACAATATAAAAGAAGTGCAAACATACTGTCATTTCCTCGACTCTGAACGGAATGGCAGCATATTTGCACTTTTTTTTTATGTGCCCTTATTTTCTAAGGATACAAGAGGGTATATCAAATTAAGGAAGCATCTTCCTTTAGACACACCCTCCTTCTCACGAAAGTTTTCTTTCTTAAAGCTCGATAATTTCTTCGTTGCACACGGTCAGTTTCTCCACTCCTTCGGTAGTTACCACCCATGAGTTCTCTATACCTAACGGACCGACACCCGGCAACACAATCTTCGGTTCCAAGGCAAATACCATGCCCGGCTCCAGCTCCTGCTTCATGCGGGGAGCGATAACAGGTGCTTCGTTTATTTCCAAACCGATGCCATGACCGATGAACTTAGCCTTCTGTCCTACTCCCATGAAATAATCGGCAAATCCGGCTTCCTCCACCATCTTGACAGCCGTATTGTACAAATCTTCGCACGCTACGCCCGGCTTCGCCATGTTGGCAATGGCTTCTTGCACTTCCAGACACGTCTGGTGTGCCGCATACGCCTTTTCCGGCAATTTACCGATGGAGAATACACGACTCATATCACCCATATAGCCGTAGAAGTTACCACCCATATCCACCATCAGACTCTGTCCTGCCTGCAACAGTGAGCCGTTTGCACCTCCCGGCAACGAAGGATCGAGTCCCTCACCACCCAAGGCAAAATCGTAGGGAGAAGGAGCAGCAGCATTGTCACCAGCCAGCAGACTGCCCATAAAAATTTCCATACTCTGCCCAAACACACGGAAAATGCCCAGACAGCCTTCCAGACGCATCAGCCGTTCTATCTCGATGGAAAGCTGACGGTCGGTCATGCCCGGACGATAAACAGACGGTATCTGTTCGTAAGCTTTGGCATGCGCTGCTCCCGAACGACGGAAAATCTCAATCTCCATCACCGTCTTGATGCTGCGTGCCTGACGAATCAGCGACGAACCGCACGGCACAACTTCCGCTTCGGGGAAACAGGCTGCCAGCCGATTGTACTCAGTAAACGACAGTTCATCGCCTTCCAGCATCAGTTTTTTGGGCAAAGGCAAACCACACTCCTGTATCAGTTCCGGCAATTGCTCGGGCTTGCGTACAGGAAGTACATGTTCTCCGGTAATATTATTGGGGCGCTTGACAAACAGGCGGGCAGGCGATTCCAGCGGCAAATACAGGTAACCGCTAACTACAGTTCCGTAGGTATATATCAGATTGACATTGCAAGCAATAAGGGCGGCATCAATTCCACGTTGAGCCATCAGTACACGTATCTTATCACGTCTTTGTTTTAATTCCGGTTGTAACATCTTTTATAATTATGATTGGTTAGCATTCTTCGTTTTCGCACACAAAGATACAATTCTCCCGTCATAATTCCATCAATCCGGAAAATGATTATATACGCCTATATAAAAAAAGTACTGCCCCATACCTTCACAGGCCGCAGGCAGCACAAACCACAAATACAAATACAACTAAACAAAGTTTCTTTATACTATTCCCTGACCCATCATGGCGTGAGCCACCTTCATGAATCCGGCGATATTTGCGCCTTTCACATAGTTGATGTAACCGTCAGGTTCTGTACCATATTTAACACATTGTTCATGTATGCCGTGCATGATAGTGTGCAGTTTCTCATCCACTTCTGCAGCACTCCAGCTCAGGTGCATGGCGTTCTGCGACATTTCCAGTCCGCTGGTAGCCACACCACCGGCATTTACAGCCTTACCCGGTGCATACATAATCTTGTTTTCGATAAAGAGGTCGATGGCTTCGGGCGTACATCCCATGTTGGATATTTCGCCTACGCAAGTCACGTTATTATCTATCAGGTGACGGGCATCTTCGCCATTCAGCTCGTTCTGTGTAGCGCAAGGCAGTGCGATGTCTACCTTCACTTCCCACGGACGTTTGCCAGCTACGAATTTTGCACCCGGGAACTGCTCGGCATACGGTTCAACGATATCATTGCCCGAAGCACGAAGTTCCAGCATATAGTCAATCTTTTCGCCACTGATGCCATCCGGATCGTAAATGTAACCGTCGGGACCGGAAATGGTAACCACCTTGGCACCCAGTTGCGTAGCTTTTGTAGCAGCACCCCAAGCCACGTTACCGAAACCGGAGATAGCTACTGTCTTACCTTTAATATCAATACCTTTCGTCTGCAGCATCTGGTTCACGAAGTACAAACCACCGAAACCTGTAGCCTCAGGACGGATCAGCGAACCGCCGAATTCCAATCCCTTACCAGTAAACGTACCGGTAAACTCACGGGTCAGCTTCTTGTACATACCGAACATATAGCCTACTTCGCGGCCACCTACGCCGATATCACCGGCAGGAACATCCATATCGGGTCCCAGATGACGCCACAATTCCAGCATAAATGCCTGGCAGAAACGCATAATTTCGGCATCGCTCTTACCGCGCGGTGAGAAGTCGGAACCTCCCTTACCGCCACCCATAGGCAGCGTAGTCAGCGCGTTCTTGAAAGTCTGCTCAAATCCTAAGAATTTCAGGATGGAAAGGTTGACGGAAGCATGGAAACGAATACCGCCTTTGTACGGGCCAATGGCATTATTGAACTGTACACGGTAGCCCAGATTCGTCTGA
>NZ_FR883094.1:8287-30377 GCF_000435115.1 Bacteroides sp. CAG:633
CACCCTTATCGTCCACCCACGTAACACGGAACGTAAAAATCCGGTCAGGTTCAACCAATCGTTCTATAATCTTTGCTTTTTCGAACTCTGGATGCTGGTTATATATATCTTCTATAGAAAGAAGTACTTCCTTTACGGCTTGAAGATATTCAGACTCGCCGGGGTGCTTAGCCTCCAAAGAGGACATGATACGTTCGATGTTCATAATATTACTTTTTAAAAGGTTATTGCCTCTGTTATTTATTCAAGGTCATTCGAGCAATTTGTCAGCGAACAACACTGCAAATATAGGGAAACTTTTCGTATTTCCTAAATTTTAAAGCGATATTTTGATTAATAAATAATAAAATGACAAAAAACTACGTATTTTATTCCTTAAAACCCATTCCCAGGTTGTACATGATGAAGCTATATATGTCTGCCTGCTCCTCCAGCACCTTGCTCATGGGCTTTCCTGCTCCGTGTCCGGCCTTGCTGTCGATGCGGATAAGGGTCGGATTCGTTCCATCATTGCAAGCCTGCAGCGTTGCTGCAAACTTGAACGAGTGTGCCGGCACTACGCGGTCGTCGTGATCGGCCGTCGTAACCATAGTGGCAGGATATTTTGTACCCGGTTTCAGGTTGTGCAAGGGCGAATACCCTTTCAGATACTCGAACATTTCTTTGCTGTCTTCGCTCGTACCGTAATCGCTTGCCCAGTTCCAGCCAATGGTGAACTTATGATAGCGAAGCATATCCATCACGCCCACTTCGGGAATGGCTACACGGAACAGATCGGGACGCTGCGTCATGCAGGCACCTACCAGCAGACCTCCGTTCGAGCCTCCCACGATGGCTATCTTGTCCTTATTGGTATAGTTGGCAGCTATCAGATACTCGGCCGCCGCAATAAAGTCGTCGAAAACATTCTGCTTCTGCATCTTTGTGCCGGCCACATGCCAGGCTTCGCCATATTCGCCGCCTCCGCGCAGGTTGACCTGCGCATAGATTCCTCCGTTCTCCAGGAAAGGAATGCGCATAGCCGAGAAGCCAGGATTCAGACTGATGTTGAAACCTCCGTAACCGTACAGGTATACCGGATTCGTACCGTTCTTTTTCAGGTCTTTCTTATATGTAAGGAACATGGGAATCTTCGTACCGTCCTTGCTGGGATAGAACACCTGTTCGGTAACGAAAGCATCGGCATCGAAATCGACCTTCGGCGCACGGAACAGTTCGTATGTATTCTTATCCATATCATATTTATAGGTAGCACCCGGAATGGTGAACGAAGTAAAGCTGAAGAAACATTCCTTGTCGTCCTTGTCGCCACTGAAGCCCACGGTTCCCAACGACGGCAACTTGATTTCCTGCAACTGCTTGCCGTCGAGTCCGTACACATAAGCGTGGTTGGAAGCGTCTTTGTCGTAAGTCAGGAACAGCTTTCCGCCAATCACCTGTGCGCCCGACAGCACTGCTTCCGACTCGGGCACCAGTTCTGTCCAGTCTTTCAGTTCGCTCTTGGCAAGGTTGGCCACCATTATGCGGTTTTTCGGAGCTCCGTGGTTGGTGAACAGATATATTTTCCCGCCAATCACTTCCAGCGGACTATACTGATAGTCCATATCTGTAGCCATCGCCACAAAGGGAGCGTCATTCCGGCGCAGATCCTTCACGTACAAGGCATTTCCACGTCCTTCTCCACTTTCGTACAAGAAGAGCATCGTCTCATCCTCGCTCACACTGCAAGTATAGAAGCGTTTAGGATAGGCCGGATTCTGGTACACCAGCTTGTCCTGCGACTGGGGAGTACCCAGTTTGTGATAGTATATCTTATGATTGGCATTCATGTTGGAGAACTCCTTCCCTTTCTCGGGAGCATCGTAAGCACTGTAATAGAATCCGTCGCCCTGCCATTCGGCTCCGGTAAACTTGGCCCATTCGATGTGATCGTCCAGCAGCTGTCCGCTTTCTGCATCCATCACATAAATCTCGGTCCAGTCCGAACCGCTGCGCGAAATGGTATAAGCCGCATACTTTCCATTGTGCGAGAAGAAGATGCCGGTCAGCGCCACCGTACCGTCGTCCGACAGACGGTTGGGATCTAGGAACACACGTGGTTCGCCATCCAGCTTATCCTGCACATACAATACGCTCTGATTTTGCAGACCGTCATTCTTGAAGAAATAATACTTTCCGTGTTTTTTGAACGGCGTACCTATCTTTTCGTAGTCGGACACCGCAGTCAGGCGTTTCAACAATGCCTCACGAAACGGAATCTGCGACAAGTAACCGTTTGTAACCTTATTCTGTGCTTCGACCCACGCAGCCGTTGCCGCACTGGTATCATTCTCCAGCCAACGATACGGATCGGGAACTTCCGTTCCGAAGTACACATCCACCGTATCTACTTTCGCCGTTTCGGGATACACCAATTTGGATTGTTTCACACCACAAGATACTGCTGTCATACTCATAGCCAATGCTAAAATCTGGACTTGTTTCATAAAATATTTCCGTTCGTTCAGTGTTATTGGCGCAATATACGAATAAAAAATGAATATTTAAAAAACTATGGTTCGAAATATCGCGAATATTCTCCCCCGTTTTTTCCCCAGTTAGGAAATATTTTTTTCCCAGTTAGGCAGAAATTTTTTCCTAACTAGGAAAAAAACGGCACCCTTAAGTGTATAAAAGAATAGGCAGAAAAACACATTAAAAAAACAGGAAACAAAGTCATCCGTCTTTCACCTTTCACCGCAATTCATGGATTATCAGCGAGATGCGGTGAAACTTCACACGGAAAACTTTGTTCACAACAGAAAAAGCGGTGAAATCACGATGTTTCACCAGTCTCCCAAACATCTGAAAAACCTCTCCCAAACAAGTCTTGTAAACCACTTGCACGGCTCACGAACGACACTTGTATGGCTCGCGAGCAACACTTGTACGGCACACAAGTAACACTTGCACGGCTCACGAGCGACACTTGCATAATAGCCCTCACAACTATGGACTTTAGCAACGCAAAGAAGGACTTGGAAAACGTAAAGAGGGACTTTCGGAGAATAAGGTATGAGATAAAATGATAGGGGAATTTTTATTGAATAAGAATGTAAAAACGGCCTTGAAACAAAAAAATAGATTACTTTTGTCTTAGCATAAATCCAATAATAAATTAAGTATGAAAAATATGAATCTGGCTGTAGTCAGAATTATTCTGCTGTTTATCTGTTTTTGCACATATACGAGCTATTCACAAGCGATAAATATATCTCATTACGTTGAATTTGCCCACACATACGGCGTCATCCGCTACTTTTCTCCCAACCCATACACTAAAGACTGGTCAGAAAGCGATTGGATGAAAGTGTGTGCGTTACTTGCACATAGGATAGAGACGCAACCACTTGAGACGGTATTCCAACCGCTTGCTCCCACTTTATACTTCTCAACCGCACCCATTTTATCAAAGAAAGACACCACAAAATCGACTACTCCTGCCCAATTCTATTATTACAGTGGATCAGGGGAATTGAAGGTACCTTTTCTCGCTAAATTGCTGATGCCCGGGCTTGCCAATTATATTCCTTATTACAAAAGACTCTCTACCGTTCTCAACCTCCAAGACTCTGTAACCGCGCCAGTGCCCAACCGATATTATAACTACCCAGTAGGCAATGAAAAATATCTAAATATCCAGCATGCACTACCCAAAGAAATGTTTGATAGCAAGACTACGCATCGGCTGCTTACCGAGGCTAAAAATTATTGGAAACATCATCAAAGTAACGACAAGATGTTATCCTCAAATCGCCGATTTATTTTCGGACTACTGTCAGACAAAGCAGTTAGAATAGCTGATTTAGCTGTCCGTTGGAATATAGTCCGCCACTTCTACCCTTATTACGAAGAGGACAATCTTGATTGGGATCATCAATTAAAAATCTATCTGCAAAAAGCCATTCAAATAGGAGAAATAGATTCTTTTGAATCACTTCTTGAATGGTACGATACAATTAACCGTTTTCTCAATCCAATAAAAGACGGACATCTTTTCGTACGCAGAGACATGAATATTTCTAATATCAAAGCAACCTATCTACCCGAATACTTTGCAGACGTTGAAACAAGGTGTGTAAATGACACGTTACTCATACGTACAGAAATCGGTGGCAAACAAACTTGGCGTATGCTCCACACTATTAACGGCAAGCCCGCTTCCATACGTTTACAAAGTTGCAAGGAAATGACAAATGCTGCAACAGAAGCACATCGAAACAAAATAGCTGTTGAGAAACTATTTTCATCCTCCGTATACGATACTCCGTTTGTTATCGAAAGTAGTGGCCTTGCGGAACAAATGCATAAAGATACACTTTATACTCGATATCCTGATTTACCTGTATCCAAACATGAAGACCAGCCTATCCGGAAATACGACAATGGGTTCCTGTACATTGACGCCACTTCACACAAGCTGAACGAGAAACGCTTTCTATCAGCACTAACTCCTGATATAAAAAAACTTTGTTTCGATTTACGAGGACTACCTTCGTACCGATTCGAAGATATTTTAGCACATTTAATCTCTTCCGACGTGAAAGCTCCAGCAACGGAAGTTCCGATTAACAGTTTCCCCTTCCAACAAAAATTATCGTGGCGTGTCAATACAGAAACTCTTCAAGCCAAATTACCTCATGTTAATTTGCCGGCAGTCTTTTTGTGTGATGCAGGAACCGTCAGTTGGGGCGAAACCATTCTGATGATAGTCCGTCACTACGGATTAGGCACAATTATTGGACAAACAACAGCAGGAACCACAGGCGATATGACACAATTCGATCTACCTCTGTTCCCGTTCGCTATGACCGGTATGCGTATGCACTGCATGGATGGAGAACAACACCACGCCCAAGGCATTGTGCCCGACAAAATTATTCCCATCTATGCCAATGACTATATAACTAATTATGACAGAACTTTAAATGCAGTTTTCAATATATTAAAATAAGTTCAAAAAACACCTACAAACAACTTCCATACCTCTACATGCATAACCATCAGAACCATTCCCTGAAAGCCGGCACACGTGCTTTGCTGATGATGACTTTTTCGTCGGTAGGAGGCGTAAGCTGAAGAACCATCCGCCCGCCAAACCACAGACTGACGCCTACGACGGCTTTGTGGGCAATGATATACTGACGGTTGGCCCGAAAGAACTGACGGGGATTCAGCAGCTCGGCCAATTCATCGAGCGTCTGTTGGAAAATAAAAGTCTCGGAAGACTGGAGAACCGCCTTAACCACTCCATCGCTGATGTAGAAATAAGAGATCTGGTCTACACTGACCGGCACGAAACGGTCGCCTTTCACAGGAACCAGAAAGTGAGTCTTATATCCTTCTTCCCGCTTCAGGGCGTGCATGACAGCCTGAAAATCGGTCTTCGTACTCTCCGCTTTCGCACCTCCGAGCAGCTTCAGCTTGTCGATGGCCATTTGCAGGTCGGCACTGCTGATGGGTTTCAGCAAATAAGCAATGCTATTCACGCGAAAAGCCTGCAAAGCATATTCATCGTAAGCGGTGGTAAAGATGATGGGACAGGTGATGTCAACCTGCTCGAAGATGCCGAAAGCCGACCCGTCTGCCAGGTGGATATCCATAAATACCAGTTCGGGCATGGAGTGGCTGGCAAACCACTCCAGTGTATCGGTCACACTATCCGTCTCGCCTACAATATCGAAATCGGTATCCACCTCTTGCATGGCTGCTTTCAGGTTGCGAAGAGCAGCCTTTTCGTCTTCTATAATCAGTGTCCTCATATCAGTGGCAAGGTTACTTTAAAGTCGTTGTTGCTTTCTTCGATGGTAATGTCTTTCCCGAAAAGCAGCCGGTAACGTTTGGACAGATTGGCCAGTCCGATGCATGTACTGCTACTGCTTGACAGTTTGGGCTGTATACGATTCGTGACATACAGTTCATTACCATTCGCCCGGATGCTGATCGTTAACGGATTCCGCCGGCTGATTTCATTGTGCTTCACCGCATTTTCCACCAGCATCTGTACTGCCATTGGCGGTACCTCCCGCTGCAACAGCTCCTGCGGGATATCTATATCGAAGTGCAGATTATCCTCATAGCGCATCTGCAAAAGATATATGTACGAACGTACAAAAACCATCTCTTCATTCAGAGTGACAGTATGCGACAGATTGTCGTGCAACGTGTAGCGCATGACCCTCGACAGTTCCTGAAGATAATTCTGAGCCTTGTCCGGCGATTCCCGTATCAGCGAATACAGCGTATTGAGCGAGTTGAAAAGCATGTGCGGATTCAACTGGCTTTTCAAAGACTCGTATTGGTTGACAAGATTTTCCGTACGCAACTGCTCGTTTTCGAGCAACATCTTGCGGCTACGCCGGTTCTGATAATCCAGATAGCAAGTACCGGTCACAATGCAGGCTATCAGGATATCCCTCAACGGATGCAGGTAATGATGGAGCATCGCAGTGATGGCCGGTATGCCGAAGTGCTGGTGGGCATAGACAAAGCCCTTTCCCAACAGATTGCATACAACCAGTGTGACCACAAAACTCACCATAACCCTTTTCCAGCTCAATGCTGTAGTCAGACTGCCGGACATCATGATTCTGACATTGATGAAGAACAACAGCAATATGGAGAAATAAGTAAACAGTATTTCGTAACAGACATTGAGCCAATGAATATCCGGAAACAGACGGCTGCCCGATACGGGATCGGACAACGCTATCAGTTCGGGCAAGTGCATGAGGAACGCCACTATAATAGAAATAGCGTTCAACATCAGCAGAAACTTCTTATGGATGCGCAATAACTTCATGCAGCAAAGTTAGTGTTTTTTATCCATAATTCTGGCTGCCACATACATTCCCGGCCGGAAATCGGAATTAGTCTGCGTGATACGCGCATAGACTTTGATGGAACGGTTGACGTTGTCCACCATCTGATCTACCGAAACAAGTTCGGCTGTGAACGTCGTATCCTGCATGCCATTGACCTTGAACGAAAAGCGACTGCCGGGCAACAGCTTGTCCAAGTCTTTTTCGTAAGCCGTAAGCTGCAACATGGGGTTGCTCTTGTCAATCACATCACAGACTGGTTCGCCGGCAGCAAAATACTTGCCTGCATTGACATTCATGTTGGTTACGTAGCCGTTGCGCGGAGCACGTACTTCCAGATAGGTGCGAATACCGTCGCGAGTCACTGCTACAGTATCTGTACCCAGCAAGGCCAGTTGGGCGGCAGCAGCCTCCATACGGCTTTTCATGGACAGATAGTCGGCCTTGCTTTGCTGCATACGTTTCAACGAAGCCGATTCGCCGGAAACAAGTTTCTGCTGACGCTCGTATTCCTTCTTCAGATATTCGGTCTGGGCAGCAGCATCAAGATAGGATTGCTGAAGCTCGATAAAGTCCGGATTGGCCAAAGTCAGCAGGACTTCTCCCTTCCGTACATATTCACCCGGCAGGACACGGATGTCGTGTACCGAACCGCCCATGCTCAGCGTAACAGTCACATGACTCTGCGGAGGCATGACAATAACACCGTTGAACGACGGCGGATTGGCCACGTTGGTAGCACCGCTTATGCCGTCTACTTCGGGCGTCCGTGTGGTGTCCGAACCGGCTTGCTCTGCCATCTCTGTAGCGTTTGCTGATTCAGTCTGCTGAGCAGATGGATTTGAACACGATGCTGCAAGCAAAGCAAGCATCAGGTAAATCATTCGTTGTTTCATCAGGTTCATTTTATTCATTTTTTTCTAATGTTCGTTTTTTAGTGATAAATTCTTGGACTCAGGAACCACTGTCTTATTCAGTGTAAAGTTCCAATTCTAATAAGGTAACGTTGTAGGCATAGACCGTTTCAATATACCCTCGCTTGATTTCGCGGACAGTATTCAGGCTTTGAATGAATTCGCTGATATCGGTTTCATTCTCCTGAAACTTTTGGGTTGCACTTTGCTGTAAAGCCTCAGCTTCCTTGATAGCTGCCTGCTGATAATAAGTCAGACGTTCGCGCTGACGAGCAAGCTGGCTTTGCAGTTCGCTTACTTTATTGGACAGTTGCTGCCGATTGGCCTCTGCCTCCCAACCTGCTGCCTGCATAGCGATGCGCGCCTGTCTGGCACGGCTCCGCTGAGGAAAAAAGAGAATGGGGAAAGAAGCCCCTACCATCCACGAATTAAGTCCGGTAAGCGGAGCTATCTTCTGACGGACATAACCAATGGAAAACTCAGGAAAGAAACGGCTTCGTTCAATTTTCAACAAGTCTTTTTTCTCTTGCAGCTGAGCATTGAAATAATCCAGATGACGGGTTGACAGGATACGACCCTCTGTCGGCATCTGCATAACCGACAGGGTCGTATCGGCAGGGACCAAAGGCCGATCGCTATAACAAGTCCATACAAACCGGCGTTCGGCCAGTGTCAGGTCTCCGGAAGTTTCCATCCATCGCGTATTCAGGTCGGCTGCCAGTGCTGTTATCATGTTGCGTTCGGCCAGGTCAATGTCTCCCTGAAGGTAACGCTGTTCACCACTGTTCCGCAGCTGTTCAGCCAGTTCTTTCTGTCCATTGTACAAAGCGTTAAGGTTGAAAGCATACTGGTAGTACGCCCATGCCCGCTTTACTTCTGCGGTGATTTCTTTCTTCACCATGTCCCGATAACTTTTTCCTTTGTTTATCTGCGTGTTGGACAATGCATTCTTGTAGAAAGGAGTCAGCAGAGAGCCAAGTGACTGTTCGATAGCCAGTTCGTTATCGTGGCGGTCGGTGCCATTCAACTGTCCCCACGAATAACTGAAAGAAGTATTGCCGCCATCCCAGGCTTCGCCTTTCGAAGCACGGGCACGTTCAATCTCCGACTCGGCCATCTTCAGACGCGGATGATTGCGCAAGGCTATTTCAACAGCCTGCTCCAAGGTCACCGGCTGCTGCGCTTGTACGGCAGGCACACTGATGACCAGCATGGCGATGCCAAGCATCATCCGACGAAAAGCAAGACGATTCTTCCTGCGTATGCGTCTGACAGCGATACTGCCCACCAGGCGGTAGAATACAGGAATAATGATCAGCGTCAGTATGGTCGACACAATCAGTCCGCCTATCACAACTGTAGCCAGCGGACGCTGTACTTCGGCACCGGCCGAAGTAGCGATAGCCATCGGCACAAAGCCCAACGAAGCTACCAAACCGGTCAGGAAGACTGGGCGCAGCAAATGCGGACACCCTAAAGATATGATACGATCGGTACACATATGATATTTAGTTTGTTTGCGTATATCGTTGAAATGATTGATCATCAGAATTCCGTTCAATACGGCCACACCAAAAAGGGCAATGAAACCGACACCAGCCGAGATACTGAAAGGTAAGCCGCGCAGCCACAGAACTACGATACCTCCAATCAGTGAAAGCGGAACGGTGGAGAATACGACCAGCGAATAGATGACGCTGCGGAACGCAAAGAACAGCAACAGCAGGATGAGCAACAAAGCAATAGGAATAACCACCGTTAGAGTGCTGATAGCGTTCTGCAGATTTTCAAACTGACCGCCGTATTCGAAATAATAACCGGGCTTAAGTTTCACGTTCTTTTCGAGCGCGTCGCTGATTTGGCTGACTACTTGCTGAATGTCGGCATTGCGCACATTCACACCAATCACAACCCTGCGTTTGGTAGCGTCACGGTTAATCTGGAGAGGTCCGTTCACCAGTTCGATACTGGCTACTTCACTAACCGGCAACTGAATGTTATCCTTAGTACGGACAAACAGTTTGTCGATGTTCAAATCACTCACCTTTTCCTTGTCCAGACGAACAACGAGGTCGAACCTGCGCTCGTTCTCGAATACCACTCCTGCCGTCTCGCCTGCATAAGCAGTACGGATAACAGTATTCAGTTCTTCGATGTCGATACCATAACGGGCTATTTTTGCGCGGTCGTAGTGGACAAGCAACTGTGGAAGTCCCATGGCCTGTTCCACCAATACGTCGGCTGCTCCGGGAACCTGTTCCACGTAGCGGGCTGCTTCCTGAGCCTTTGCATACAATTCGGCCATGTCTTCTCCATAAAGTTTGATGGCAATATCGGCCTTGGCACCTGTCATCAGCTCGTTAAAACGAAGCTGGATAGGCTGACTGAAGTTAAATTCGGCTCCGTCAATAGAGTCCAGACACTGTTTCATCTTCTCTACCATCTCTGCACGGCTCGACGCGGAAGTCCATTCGGCAAAAGGTTTCATAACAATCATCACATCGGCGTCTTCCACCGCCATCGGGTCAGTCGGAACTTCGGCCGTACCGATCTTGGCTACAACATGCTTGATTTCGGGAAAGCGTTCTTTGAGACGTTTTTCTGCTTCGAGCGAAACTTCAATGCTACGGCTCAGCGAACTACCGGCAGGCAGCGTCATCTGCATGGCAAAGTCGCCTTCGTCAAGGGTCGGGATAAATTCGGCTCCCAACTTTGTGAAAAGCAGCAACGAAAGCAACAGGGCAACAAAAGAAGCAGCAATAGTGCCCCACACATGAGCCAGACTGAAACGAAGCACACGCTGATAGATTTTATTCAGCCAGTCGAAGAAGCGGTCGGCCAGTGTAGGCTTCACCGTCATGGTACGTTTCAGGAAGAGGGATGCCATCATCGGAACATAGGTAATGGAAAGAAGAAGAGCACCGATAATGCAGAACACCAGTGTCTTGGCCATCGGCGTAAAGTATTTGCCTTCGATACCGGTCAAAGTCAAGATAGGGAAGAACACAATCAGAATAATAAGTACGGCAAACGTAGCACTTCTCACCACACGGTTTGCTCCTTTTTCTACTTCCTGATCCATCTCCTGAGAAGTCAGCGTACGTCCTTTCAGTTCCCGCCCGTAAAGATGGGCCAGGATTCCTTCCAGAATAACAATGGAACCGTCTACCACGATACCGAAGTCTATCGCACCAAGGCTCATCAGATTGGCCGAGACATTAAATATACGCATCAGAATAAAAGCGAAAAGCATCGCTAATGGAATAACCGATGCCACAATCAGGCCGGCACGCATATTACCTAAGAAGATAATCAGTACCAGAAACACAATGATGGCACCTTCCACCAGGTTGCGTATTACGGTAGAGATATTACGTTTCACCAGTTCCGAACGGTTCAGATAAGGTTCCACACTCACTCCTTCGGGCAGCATCTTCTGGACTTTCTCCACCCGCTTCTCCAGTTCCTTGGTCACGACATTGGCATTGGCACCTTTCAGCATCATGGCAATACCGCCCACACACTCTCCTTCGCCATCTTTCGTCATGGCTCCAAAGCGTTTGGGAGCGCCGAACTGTACTTTACCAATGTCTCCGATGTGTACTGGTATACCGCCACGATTGGTCACAACAATCTGCTCCACATCATGCAAATCGTTAATCATACCTTCCGAACGGATATAATAGGCACGGTTTACCTTTTCTATATAACTGCCACCCGTATTCTGGTTGTTGCGGCTCAAGGCTTCGAATACCTCGCCGATAGTAATGTTGAGCGAATATAAGGCATCAGGATCTACCGCTACTTCATATTGCTTCAGATAACCACCGAAACTATTGATTTCTACAATACCAGGAATACCCGACAATTGTCTTTTCACAATCCAGTCCTGAATGGTGCGCAACTCCATGGCATCATAACGGTTTTCATACCCCGGAGCTACCTTAAGCACATACTGATATATTTCGCCCAAGCCCGTCGTGATAGGCATCAGTTCGGGAGTTCCAAGTTCCGACGGAATTTCACCCGCCACCATCTGAATTTGTTCGTTAACCAGTTGTCTGGCGTCCAGCGTAGGAACATCTTCCTTGAAAACAACCGTTACAACCGACAGCCCGAAGCGGGATACCGACCGTATTTCCTCTACGTTCATGACGTTGCTCATGGCTATTTCGATAGGGAAAGTGATAAGCTGTTCCACTTCCTGCGGAGCCAGTGTAGGCGACACAGTAACAATCTGCACCTGATTGTTGGTAATATCGGGTACGGCATCAATGGGCAGCGTCAGCATGGAATATATGCCAGCCGCCAGCAAAAGCAGTGTGGTCAGCGCCACAAACAGCTTCTTTCTGATTGAAAAATGTACGATTTTTGTAAACATAAAATAAGCGACACTAAATTTATAATGATTACAAAGTTAGTGCTTATACAATCTGTATTCTCCACCTCACCGTTGAAACGCCCAAAATGCAGGTTGAAATACACAATACGGGAAATGACCTTACCACAACATTCGTTCACAGTTCCCATTCCCAAACGTTTCGGAAGTGTTCAATGTCCGGAACATCGCCAGTAAACTCCATTTTTTATTACCGCCTCCTTGCATATCCCAAGAAAAAGCACGAATTTTGACGGACTAATCTATTAAATTGCAAAAACAGACATGCTCAGCAAGTTCAAACTAAACCAGCTGTACTTCAAGGACACACAGTTTGCCAACCTGATGACCAGACGTATCTTCAACGTTCTGCTGATAGCCAATCCTTACGACGCTTTCATGTTGGAAGATGACGGGCGCATCGACGAAAAGATATTCAATGAATACACCTCGCTCTCGTTGCGCTATCCGCCGCGCTTCACACAGGTCAGCACGTGCGAAGAAGCCCTGAAGCAACTGTCGTCCATAACCTACGACCTCATTATCAGCATGCCGGGAACAGGCGACAACGAAGGTTTCGACGTGGCACGCAATATCAAAGGACAATATCCCAACATCCCGATGGTGATACTGACCCCCTTCAGTCATGGCATCACCAAACGCATAGCCAACGAAGACCTCAGCCCGTTCGAATACATTTTCTGCTGGCTGGGAAATACAGACTTGCTGGTATCCATCATCAAGCTGATAGAAGACAAGATGAACCTGGAGCATGACGTCAACGAGGTAGGCGTCCAAACCATTCTGCTGGTAGAAGACGGCATCCGCTTCTACTCGTCCATACTGCCTAATCTCTATAAATTCGTGCTGAAGCAGAGTCAGGAATTCTCGACCGAAGCCCTGAATGCCCACCAGCGTACCCTGCGTATGCGCGGACGGCCCAAAATAGTGCTGGCACGTACTTACGAAGAAGCTATTCACATTTACGAAAAATACAAAAACAACATATTGGGTGTCATTACCGATGTCCGTTTCCCTCGCGTAGAGCGTGGCGAAAAAGACGGGCTGGCCGGCATCAAGCTTTGCGCAGCCATCCGCAAGGAAGATCCGTTTGTGCCGCTCATCATCCAATCGTCCGAATCGGAGAACGTTTCGTATGCAGCCAAATACGGTGCAGCTTTCATCGACAAGAACTCCAAAAAGATGGATGTTGACCTGCGCCGCATCGTATCGGAGAACTTCGGTTTTGGCGACTTCATCTTCCGCAATCCCGACACACACGAAGAAATTGCCCGCGTAAAGAACCTGAAAGAACTGCAAAACATCATCTTTGCCGTACCTGCCGAATCGTTTCTTTACCACATCAGCCGTAACCACATCAGCCGTTGGCTCTATTCGCGTGCCATGTTCCCCATTGCCGAATTCCTGAAACCCATCACCTGGAACAGCTTGCAGGACGTGGACGATCACCGCAAAATCATCTTCGAGGCCATTGTAAAATACCGCAAGATGAAAAACCAGGGTGTGGTAGCCATCTTCAAGCGCGACCGCTTCGACCGCTACTCCAACTTTGCCCGCATCGGCGACGGCTCGTTAGGAGGCAAAGGCCGTGGACTGGCTTTCATCGACAACCTGGTGAAACGGCATCCCGAATTTGAAGAGTTCGACAACGCACGAGTAGCCATTCCCAAGACTGTCGTTCTGTGTACCGACGTCTTCGACGAATTTATGGAGACCAATAATCTGTATCAGGTAGCCCTGTCGGATACAGACGATGCCACCATACTGCGCTACTTCCTGAAAGCCAAACTGCCCGACCGACTGGTAGAGGACTTCTTCACCTTCTTCGACGTGGTGAAGTCGCCCATCGCCATCCGCTCGTCCTCGCTGCTCGAAGACTCACACTACCAGCCCTTTGCCGGCATTTACAATACGTACATGATTCCCTACTTGGACGATAAGTACGAAATGCTACGTATGCTCAGCGATGCCATCAAGGGCGTATATGCTTCAGTCTACTTCCGCGACTCCAAGGCCTACATGCAGGCCACAAGCAACGTCATCGACCAGGAAAAGATGGCTGTCATCCTGCAAGAAGTTGTGGGTAACCAGTATGCTGACCGTTACTATCCTTCGATGTCGGGTGTAGCCCGTTCGCTGAACTACTACCCCATCGGCGACGAGAAGGCTGAAGAAGGCATCGTAAACCTGGCTCTCGGATTAGGCAAGTACATCGTGGACGGAGGATTAACCCTACGCTTCTCGCCCTATCACCCCAACCAGGTGCTGCAGACCAGCGAAATGGAGATTGCACTGCGCGAGACACAGACTCGGTTCTATGCCCTCGACCTGAGCAACGCCGGACACAACTTCTCCATTGACGACGGCTTCAACCTGCTGAAATTACACGTCAAAGAAGCTGAAAAAGACGGCGCACTGAACTACATCGCTTCAACCTACGATCCGTATGACCAAATCATACGCGACGGGCTGTATCCGGGCGGACGAAAAGTCATCACCTTTGCCAACATCCTGCAACACGACGTTTTCCCACTGGCACGCATCCTGCAACTGGCTTTGAAATACGGACAGGAAGAAATGCGCCGTCCCGTCGAAATAGAGTTTGCCGCCACCATGAGCCGCGAAAAGGATAAGACAGGCACCTTCTACCTGCTACAGATACGCCCCATTGTAGACAGCAAGGAGATGCTCGACGAAGACTTGGCCGCCATCCCTGACGACCAACTATTGTTACGCTCGAACAACTCGCTGGGACATGGCATCATGAACGAACTGTACGATGTGGTCTACGTCAAAACAGATCACTACAGCGCCTCGCACAATCCTGAAATAGCACGCGAGATAGAAAAGCTGAACCAACAATTCCTGAACGAACAGAAGAACTACATCCTTATCGGACCGGGACGCTGGGGAAGCAGCGACTCCTGGCTCGGCATCCCCGTAAAGTGGCCACACATCAGCGCAGCCCGCATCATTGTGGAAGCCGGACTGACCAATTACCGTGTAGATCCCAGTCAGGGTACGCACTTCTTCCAGAACCTGACCTCGTTCGGTGTGGGCTACTTCACCATCAACGCCTTTATGAACGACGGCGTCTATAATCAGGACTTTCTGAACGCACAGCCTGCCGTATACGAAACGCAATACCTGAGGCACGTACGTTTCAGCCAGCCGGTTATTGCTAAAATGGATGGAAAGAGGAAACAGGGAGTCGTATTGTTGCCGTCCGATTAAAAATACAACCGCCGTCCGTCTTTTCACCGAAGCCTGTGCAGAGTAATTATCACCACCTCGGCCGGAGCGAACAGACGGATGGCGTGCTGGGAAGTACCGATGCCGTTGGTCACAATCATCGGAATGTGAACGGAATTGTATTTCAGCCCAGTCAGGAAACGTTGGCCATAGCGCGAAGGAACCACCGGTGCATAACCGAAGAGGGTGACTTGTCCGCCATGCGTATGTCCGGCCAATATCAAGTCGGCATGGGTTACGGGCACATCCTCGGCATAGTCGGGCGTATGGGTTAGCAATATCACAAAGTCTTCGGACGACAGAGCAAGTGTAGGCGATTGCCCGTTCTGCTTCAGGTCGAACGGATTGCGCACACCGGCTACCAGTATGCGATCCTTACCCCGCTTCAACGTATCGACCTTATGCTCCAATAAACGGATGCCGCGACGTTTCATCTCGTTCACCACTTCGCTGTAACAGGCTTCGTAATCGTTGTTTCCTAATACAGCATAAGTCCCCAACGGAGTTTTGACCTGCGCCAGGGCAGCCATCAGCGGAGCCACATACAGGCAACCTTCGTGATAGTCGCCGCCCATCAGCAAGACATCAGCATGCAGGGACGAAAGTAACCGTACCAGATCAGCCAACCCCTCCTCTTTCAGCAGACTCTTGTAGTGCAGATCGGAAATGAAGGCAATCCGGCAACTGTCGAAAGCCTCTGGAACATCGCGATGAGTGAAATCGTACATCCGAACACGCTTCACCCCTTTGTACGACGACGAGACATCAAGCGTGGTAAACGTAATCTGTGTGCCCCGTTTCACGATCTCCTTCTTCCTGATCTTCAGCTTAGCCAACGAACGCGACGAACGGGCAGAACGCCCCGACATGCGGCGAATGTCCCGCAAATCGGACTGATCGAACGTAAGCACTCCCACAAGCGAGGCCGGTAATCCTACCGTATCGGCCCGCAATGCACTGTCAGGAACCACTTCGAGTGACGGTAAGGACGACACCAGATTCCGCTTCGACTTACACGACGACAGAAGCATCAACAGCAAAAGAAAGGATATATAAAAGAACTTCTTATTCATAACTGGGTACAAAAATAGGCTTTTTTGCTATCTTTGCCTGTAACCATTCATATTTATTAGAAAGCCATGAAAGAGATTAAGCAAAATTCACTACGGGCATGGGTGCTTGCCGCCCGCCCCAAAACTTTGACCGCTGCCCTCATCCCCGTGCTGCTGGGTAGCGCACTTGCTTTCAGCGACGGGTGTTTTCAGGAAATACCGGCCCTGCTGTGTGCCTTTTTTGCCTGCTTCATGCAAATTGCCGCCAACTTCATCAACGACCTGTTCGACTTCCGCAAAGGCAGCGACCGCGAAGACCGGCTTGGTCCCGAACGCGCCTGTGCCCAAGGCTGGATTACGCCGTCGGCCATGAAGACCGGAATCGGCCTGACACTGCTGATTGCCTCGCTGACCGGCTTGAGCCTGCTGTTCTACCTCTGGGGAAAACTGCCACATGGTGGCTGGGAACTGATTCTGGTGGGTGTACTGTGCATACTGTTCGCATTCCTATACACCACCTACCTTTCTTATCGGGGCTGGGGCGACCTGCTGGTACTGATCTTTTTCGGTTTTGTTCCCGTAGGAGGTACTTACTACGTACAAAGCGGCACACTGAATGCCGATGTGGTGGTACTCTCCATCGTCTGCGGACTGGTTGTTGACACCCTGCTCATACTGAACAACTACCGCGACCGCGAGCAGGATGCACGTAGCGGAAAGCGTACATTAGTAGTCCGCTTCGGCGAAAAGTTCGGCAGCCAGTTGTATCTGGGTTGCGGCATCCTGGCCGTATTGCTCTGTCTGTGGTTCCTCTACACCGGTCGACTGACATTACTCGAATTTATCTGGGCTCCCTGCGTTTACTTCTACCTGCATGCACTGACGTGGCGGAAGATGGTTGCCATACACAGCGGCAAAAAGCTGAACAACATACTGGGAGAAACTTCGCGCAACATGTTGTTTATGGGGTTGCTGCTGAGCGTAGCGCTCTGTCAATGACAGATGCAACTTTCATAACCTCCTGAACCGCATCAAAGTATACTAAATCTCAAACTTAAACGTATTGTATAAACTGTATAAAACCTAAAATGAACAAACTGAACGGATTTCTTTACGGAATCATCTCGTCGGCATCATTCGGTCTGATCCCGCTTTTCGCCATTCCGGCCATGCAACACGGCATGAACTTTATGAACGTGATAACTTACAGATTCCTTTTCGCCACCATCGCTTTAGCCATCCTTCTCAAAGTGAGGAAAGTATCTTTCGCCATTGAAAAGTCCGACTTGCCTACCCTGCTGCTACTTTCGGTCTTCTACATCGTTTCGTCAGTCTTTCTACTTTGGGGCTACAAGTTCATGCCGTCGGGAATAGCTACCACCATCCACTTCATGTATCCTGTCATCACAACCCTGGTTATGATGCTTCTCTTCCACGAAAAAAACTCGCTGAGCCGCACGCTGGCCATCCTTATGGCAATAGCCGGAGTATATGCTTTATCGTATACCGACTCGCAAGGCGAAACCAATCTTGTCGGAATCATCATCGTATTATTGTCGGCCGTAGGCTATGCACTTTATCTGGTGACCGTCGGACAACGGAAAAACAAAGAACTGAAAGGCCTGCGACTTACCTTCTACGTATTCTTTTTCAGCACGCTGATGCTTATAAGCGGAATGCTTGCCACAGGCAGCCTGCATTCGATACCCGACATCCCGACCTTCGGCAATCTACTGCTTCTGGCCATTATTCCTACCATCGTATCCAACCTGACACTTATCGAAGCCATCAAATACATTGGAGCAACACAAACTTCGGTGCTGGGAGCTATGGAACCTGTAACGGCTGTCATTGTTGGCATCACAGTATTTGGAGAGGCTTTCACACTTCCCATTGCCATTGGAATCGTACTTATTATTGCAGCTGTCACCATCATCATCCTAAAAAGATGACAGTAACCGAAACGGATGTGTATCGTACCCGTTTCTTCCACACTTGCACCGCTCAAAACAAACACTTGCACGGCTCATGAGCCACACTTGTACGGCTCACGAGCCGTACAAGTGTGGAAGAAAGGTTCTTTTTGGCAGGAACAACGCTTGCACGGTTGGCACATACGGATGCACAGGAAAGCCCGCAACCGAAAAGCATCTAAATAAAAAATGGAAAACAGAGAACCGCATCGGCCGTCCTCCGTTTTCCATTATTTGTCTATATGCACATCTCCTTACGCTATATGCTCAGCGCTTACCGTACATCCGTTCGTAGTAATTCTGATAGTCGCCGCTGGTTACTTCTTCAACCCAAGCCTGATTGTTCAGATACCATTCGATGGTCTTCACAATACCGACTTCGAACTTTGTTTCAGGATACCAGCCCAAAGCGCTGGTAATCTTGGTGGGGTCGATAGCGTAACGCTGGTCGTGCCCCAGACGGTCCTTGACAAAAGTAATCAGGTCTTCGTTGATCCAGCTGATATCAATCTGACCGTCGGCGCCTTTCACCTGTTTCTTTAATACTTGGCGGTATTCGGGTTTCTCGGTCATCAGGCGATGAATGGTAGCGATGGTCAGCTTCACAATCTCCAGATTGGTCTTCTCGTTGTGACCGCCTACGTTGTAAACTTCGCCTTCTGCACCTTCGCGCACCACAAGGTCGATGGCCTTGCAATGGTCTTCCACGTAGAGCCAGTCGCGTACGTTGCTTCCGTCGCCATAAACAGGCAGCTTCTTGCCTTCAAGGATATTCTTGATAATCAGCGGAATCAGTTTCTCGGGGAAGTGATACGGACCGTAGTTATTGGAGCAGCGAGTAATGGTCACCGGCATCTTATAAGTATCGTGATAAGCCATTACCACCATATCGGCACTGGTCTTGCTGGCACTGTACGGGCTGTGCGGACAGAGCGGGGTAGTCTCGGTAAAATAACCTTCGGCACCCAACGAACCATATACCTCGTCAGTCGATACCTGATGATAGCGTACGCCTTTGCGCCAGGTAGGATAACCAAACTCGTCCTTGCCAGTCACCCAGGCACGGCGGGCAGCATCCAACAGGTTCTGCGTACCCAGAATGTTGGTTTGCAGGAACAACTGCGGATTTTCGATACTACGGTCCACGTGGCTCTCGGCAGCGAAGTTCACTACATAGTCGAATTTGTATTCGGCAAACAGACGGTCGGCCAACTGGCGGTCGCAAATGTCGCCTTTCACAAAGAAGCAGCGTTCGTTGTCGATGTCAGCTGCAATGGTACCTAAGTTTCCAGCATACGTCAACGCATCCAGAATGACAACTTTGATGTCGTTGTGCTTAGCCAGAATATATTTAATGTAATTTGCTCCGATAAACCCGGCAGCACCGGTTACAAGATATGTCTTCATTTGATGAATGAAAAATTAATAATGAATATTAAGTATTTAGTTCCTTAGCTTTTGAGTCTGTAAATCCACAAGTTACTGTTTTACCTTACTCCATAGACCTACGCACTTACCAACTCCCCCTCTCCTTGGAAGAGGGGACAGGGGTGAGGCATTATTTATGCGACTCTGCCAGTTCCATCAGGTATTTGCCGTACTCCGTTTTGCCCAGCTGCTCGCCCAGATGATAAAGCTGGTCTACATCAATCCAGCCCTTACGCCATGCAATCTCCTCGATGCAGCTTACGCGGAAGCCCTGACGGTTCTGAATGGTAGCAACAAAGTTGCTTGCTTCGAGCAGGCTGTCGCAATTGCCGGTATCGAGCCAGGCAAAACCGCGTCCGAAGAGTTCCACACGTAACGTACCTTCTTCAAGGTAGAGGCGGTTCAAATCGGTAATCTCGTATTCGCCACGGGCCGAAGGCTTCAGGCTCGCCGCTTTCTCGGTAACGGTAGCGTCGTAAAAGTAAAGACCGGGAACGGCATAGTTGCTTTTAGGCACTGCCGGCTTTTCTTCAAGAGAAATCGCCTTGCCGTCGGCATCGAACTCGACAACCCCATACGCACGCGGATCTTTCACATAATAACCGAAGATACAGGCACCCTTCTCAATGGAAGCAGCACGCTTCAGCATGGCCGAAAAGCCCTGACCATAGAACATGTTATCGCCCAGAATCAGACAACCCGGTTCGCCGTTCAGGAAATCGGCTCCCAGCACAAAAGCCTGTGCCAGTCCGTTGGGCTGCTCCTGTATCTTATAAGAAAAGGACATTCCCAGTTCCTCGCCTGTACCCAGCAAGTCGCGGAACATCGGCAAATCGCGCGGAGTAGAAATAATCAGTACCTCACGAATACCGGCTAACATCAATGTAGAGAGAGGATAGTAGATCATAGGTTTGTCATAAACAGGCATAATCTGCTTGGAAATGGCCTTTGACAACGGATAAAGACGAGTGGCACTGCCACCGGCAAGAATAATTCCTTTCATATTTCAGTTCTTAGGTTTTATAAATATCAACGGGAGAATAAAATAAGAAGGAGGACAAAGCCCCACGGCTCTTGGTGCTATTCAAGACGCAAAGGTAACGAAATTTAGTTGGAGGACAAAATTAAAAGATTAAAAAATTCGACCATCTAATAATGGATTACGGCAGAAGAAAGATAGAATAAATCATGCTTTTTTTGTTAAAATCCACTTCAATCCTCAAAAGTGTGTTATAAAACACAAGTTTTTCTACAGAAGATTTGCAGATTCTAGAAAAGGCCGTACCTTTGCAATGTGTTTTTCATAGTATTAGATTTAAGGTTAACAAGAAGGTTGGAGTACAGCGGTACTCCTTTTTTTATTTACTATAAACGCATCTAATATATTGTAATACAATTCAATACGCTCTTATTTAGAAAATTTTGGTTTAAACTTTGGTTGTAACTTTTTCGCACACCTTTCACATAACCCATATTTTTAATTTAGAAACATTCTAAAAAACGGAAACTTTGAAAAATTGCTGTGTGTGCAAACCAAGGTTGGGATGGGGTTCTGTTAAGTCAATCCGATAATTGCAATAGGGGGGGGTATTATATACTACTATAAAAAAAGAAGGATATGCAAATTACATATCCTCCCTTTGGTGCATCTTATTTTTATGTAAATCTTAAAGAAAAGCACTTATAAATTAATAAGATGCTATGTTGAATACAGACTATACGCTAAATATAAAAACAAAACTACAAAATGAAAGAAATTAAACTGTTGCTACTGCGTATGCGTTTGTATTACTAAAATAATAATCTACGTAAAAGTTAACAATTAACTTAACATTGCCGTTTTTTGCGTCTGTGATTGCATCCACAATAACATCTATTCCATCACTCCACACGCAAACTTTCAACTTTGAAAAGTCCCCGAAAACCAAATAAGAGTCTTCCACATTGCTTGAGGTGATGGTGGTTGTACCGTCAATCTTTCCGCCATCCATCACAAATGTACTGCTTCCTGTACCTCTTTGCATTTGTCTTAACTTGTTCTTTGCGGCTTTGGAAAGGATATAACAAGGATTAATAATGTCTGCCGTTGTGTCTTCAAAGTTGCACAAATCTGCATAAGTTGAGATAGTTGTTGCGCTTGTTGTGAACAACGGTTTTACAGCGTTTGTTTCTTGTGTTGTGCTAAGAATCTGTTTAAATTTATTTATAATTA